>CAIPFQ010000063.1 GCA_903864395.1 uncultured Chlamydiae bacterium
ACCTAAAATCGCCCAAGAAATTGAGCGAAAGAGCCATTCAAAAGCTTTTAAAATATCCTTGGCCTGGCAATGTCAGAGAACTTGCGAACCTCATCGAAAGAACGGTTGTGCTTGATTTCGATCCACTCATCGACGCCGAGCATCTTTATCTAGAGATCGAGAAAAAAACAGTGCCGTCGATCCATGTGGGAATGACCCTTCACGAGCTCGAAAAACGGCTTATTTTAGATACGCTGGACACCTATCATCAAAATCGGACAAGGGCGGCCGAAATTCTCGGCATCAGCGTCCGCACCTTGCGCAACAAGCTCCACGAATACGGCGCTTATCCGACTGAAGAATAAGACTGCGCAAGCTCTAAGAAGCGATGCCAGCGCAGCCTTGGCTCCATCGAACCAAACTCTTTTTCCAACACACTTTCTGTGTCATAAAAAAGGGAGCGGTAAGCCAACTCTTCTTTCAGCTCAATTTCAGCGAGAGCAGAGCTCCCAGCCTCCATCCCCGCACACACCTTCAAATGCTCAATGACCCGGGCCAAACTCTCTCGAAGCCATCTCATCTGTAATCCAATCACCTCCGCACTGTTCGATGGCATAGCAGAGCGCGCGATCTCCATTTGCACCTGAGAGCGAAGGGGTTGTGTTATTGTCAAAAACTGATCCATCGCTAAGACCAAAGGGATGTAAGGGATGTCCGAAAAGCCGAGGCCCCCCTCCGTTGTATTGAGGAACACAGTCTCTGGATGCTTCTTTGCAAATTGAGAAAAAGAAGAAGACTCCATCACCCAACGCAAAGCTGTATCCACCAAAACCCCTTTTCGACCAACTCTCTTTAACAGGAGATTCTCCGCACCCCCTTGGGATGGCTCAAACTCCTTCGATAAAACCCCGTCCGCATATCTTCTGCCGTCCGTATAAGCCAAATCGACTCCATGCAACAGAATCGGACTGCATCCAAGAAAATGCGCCCAGGCTAAACACATCGCTGTCACAGACATAGCCTCGCAAGAAAGATCCTCTCCTATGAGCGGCTCTTGCGCTCCAAGAGCCTCTTCTATCCAAAATTCCAGCGCGCCGCCGATCCCGCTGCGCATATAACCAAAAGGGCCACTAATCGTCTTAAAAATGTCAGGACATACCCGCGTTGAAAACAAAAGAGGCGTCTCAAAGGGAACCATGTTTTTAAAGCGCACGTATGTTTCTGGATTCGGATCGACTGCAATCCCGAAATGGGGACAAATCCCCTGCGCGCTCAAAGCCGCCAAAGTCGAGCCACCTGCCACCAAAAGAGCCTTATTTTCGCATTTTTTTAAAAGAGAAATTCCCTGGCTTAAGGAAGGGCCTGCACCACAAACAATCGCCGGCACACCAGAAAATTTTTTCGCCAGCCCATTCGCATAAAAAGATTGAGGGAGACGAACAACATTGTGGACAAAATTAGAAAAAAGAAAATGCCCATAAAAACGATCCCGATGCAATGCGTGTGCCAAAGCTGCTTTTTGCAGCATTTTTTCGCTAACCACCTCCTCCCCAAATACTTCAACCAGCTCAAAAGGAAATTTTTCCATGAGAGCCTCGAGGCCCTCATGCTGAGCGAAAATCACTTGAGGATCAGAAAGGGCGTCTGTCAGAGTGGCACTATGGAGCCTGCAAAAAAGCCTCTCCAAATCTTCTTCGATAAAAATAAGACGGCGTTTTTGATGGCCTTGCAGCCAAGGGCGAGCGCTCTCATAAAAATTTTTCCGAAAAGGTTCGCAAACATAAACAATCTCAGTTCTCTCTGCAATAGTGGCTCCGCTACTTTTCCGAGGCAATTGAAGCGCTAAAGCGGGAAAGCGTTCCATCAAAAGCGCGTGATTTTTCTCAAACATCATCTACAGATCCGATAGCACAAAGATGCTCTTGAACGACTTGTTGAAAAAAAAGG
>CAIPFQ010000064.1 GCA_903864395.1 uncultured Chlamydiae bacterium
ACCAGGCAGGGGTTTTTAACCCCTTCCCGATTTAAATAACGCCCCCGAGAACAAATATCCCGAGGCATCCAACCCAAAAAAGTTGCAAAGTCGAGATATTTTGATACTTTATAGGTATGATTCAATTTCTGCAACTAAAGAGATTATTTTATCCACAATCTTTTGGAAGAAATGAGAGAGTCATTCTCTAGCAGATTGAATTTTTCTTGAAGGCTCTTTGGCTTTCATGCTATTCTTACTTGCATGAGACAGAAATACCACCCAAGACGCATTGAAAAAAAGTGGCAAAAGATTTGGAAAGAAACAAAACGTTTCAAGTCCGTTATTGATCCTGCGAAACCAAAATATTATGTCCTCGACATGTTCCCTTATCCATCGGGTGCAGGACTCCACGTTGGCCATGTGACAGGCTATACAGGAACCGATATTCTTGCGCGCTATAAAAGGCAAAAGGGATTCAATGTCCTTCATCCCATGGGGTGGGATAGCTTTGGGCTTCCTGCCGAACAATTTGCGATCCGAACAGGCACGCACCCTTCCGTTACGACCAAAGTGAACATCGACACATATCGCCGCCAGCTCGAATCCCTCGGATTTAGTTACGATTGGGACCGAGAAGTCGCCACTTCAGACGCTTCTTACTACAAATGGACGCAGTGGATTTTCACAAAGCTCTTTGAAAAAGGTCTCGCTTACGAGGCCGAAATGAATGTCAATTTTTGTCCCGCCCTTGGCACAGTCCTCGCGAATGAAGAGGTCGAGGATGGAAAGGCGAAAGAGGGAGGCTATCCTGTAGAAAGACGCCCCTTAAAACAATGGATTCTCAAGATCACCGCCTACGCCGATCGCTTGCTTGCCGATCTCGACCTTCTCGATTGGCCAGAACATCTGAAAAAACTCCAATCGAACTGGATTGGACGGAGCGTTGGCGCGTCCGTGGCTTTCGTCGATGAGGCTACAGCAGCGCCTCTTCTCGTCTTTACAACGGCATCTCACACCCTTTTTGGCGTCACCTTTTTAGTGATCGCCCCAGAGCATCCCCTCAACCAACGAATTGTGACGATCGATCAAAAAGAAGATGTGGCAGCGTATATCTACCAGAGCGCGGCGAAAACGGACCTCGATAGAACCGATTTAGCCAAAGAGCAGACAGGGGTCTGGACGGGAGCTTTTGCGATTCACCCGATCACGGGCAAAAAAATTCCGATCTGGATCGCCGACTACGTGCTAATGGGATACGGAACGGGAGCTGTTATGGGCGTCCCTGCGCACGACGAGCGCGATTTTGCCTTTGCGAGTCGCTATTGTATTCCGATTGTGCCCGTCATAGACCCAGATCTGTCTTTGCTCGATCCGAAAGAGATCCTCGATCAGGAAGTATTTCGCGCAGGGGTTTTAAATGGCTCGCTGTGCTGGAGCAATGATGGAACAATGACGCAAAGCGTCTGGGAAGATCTTGATCTCAATGGTCTCAAACGAGACGCTGCGAAAGAAAAAGTAATCCTCTGGCTAGAAAACCAGAACAAAGGATCGAGAACCGTGCATTATAAATTGCGCGATTGGCTTTTTTCGCGCCAAAGGTATTGGGGCGAACCCATTCCAATCCTTCACTTTGCGGATGGAACAATGCGCGCCCTCGATCTAGGAGAGCTGCCTTTGACCCCTCCCTCTTTGGAAGATTTTAAACCGAGCGCCACAGGACAAAGTCCTTTAGCAAAAGTGCCTCAGTGGGTAGAGGTGACAGATCCAAAGATAGGAAAAAAAGCCCTGAGAGAAACCAATACAATGCCTCAATGGGCAGGCTCTTGCTGGTACTATTTGCGATTTTGCGATCCTTGCAATGAAAAAAATGCATGGAGCTCTGAGGCGGAAAAATATTGGATGCCAGTCGATCTCTATGTCGGCGGAATCGAACACGCGGTTCTTCATCTGCTCTATGCGCGATTTTGGCATAAAGTTCTCTTTGATTGTGGTCTTGTCCACACACCAGAGCCTTTTATGACGCTGCGCAATCAAGGGCTGGTTCACGCCCCTTCTTTTAAAAGAGCGCAGGGTGGCTACGTGGCCCCTGAAGAGGTTTTGGAAGAAAAAGGGATCTCTTTATGGCGCGAGACAAAAGAGTCCCTCATTGTTCAGAGCGAAAAAATGTCAAAATCGAAACTCAATGGCGTCTCTCCCGACGAAATCATTGAAGAATTTGGCGCAGACGCGCTTCGCCTTTATGAAATGTTCATGGGCCCTTTTGATCGAGAAAAACTTTGGAACACCGATGCGGTCAGTGGATGCAGACGCTTTTTAAATCGATTCTACGATATGATTTTTTCTGAGGAAAAAATTGTCGCAGAAGAGAGCGAAGAAGCTCTAAAATTAACGCATCGGCTTGTCAGTGCCGTGACAAAGGACATTGAACAATTTCAGTTTAATACGGCCATTGCCAAGATGATGGAGTTTCTCAATGATTTCACTCCTCTTCGAGCTTATCCAAAAAGTTGTCTGATCAAGGCTGTTCAGCTCCTTCACCCTTTTGCGCCTCATATCGCGGAAGAAATGTGGGAACATCTTGGACAAACAGAGCTTTTGGCTTTCGCTCTAATCCCTCCTACCGATCCAAAATATTTGGTGGATGCTATTTCTACGTATGTGATTCAGGTGAACGGCAAGATCCGCGCTCGCTTAGAGCTGCCAACCAATACGCCAGAAACAGAAGCTCTAGCCGCTGCGATGGGTTGTGCAGAGGTGCAAAAGTATATGACGGGAAAAATTTTGAAAACCGTGTTTGTTCCGAATAAACTGCTCAATCTCGTTTTGGCTTCGTGATCCTCTATGATGCGATTCTTTTTGCTGCGCATCTTTTTGCCTCGCTAAAGAAACCACATCATTTTCGCCGTCTCTTCGCAAAGCCGCCGGAGCCTCAAGGCAAGGCAGTGATTTGGATTCACGCCGTCTCTGTCGGCGAGATGAAAGCTGCAAAGCCTTTTCTCGAGGCTCTGCGCCCTCTCTTTCCTGACGCTTTTTTTTTAATCACAACCACCACTGCAACAGGGCAAGAAGAGGCTCTGAGATCCTTGGGCTCTGTGAGCAAAATTGCCTACTGCCCTGTAGATCTCCGTTGGCTGGTAAAAAAATGGGCAAAAACACTCTCCCCCCGTTTTTTCTTCTGCGTCGAAGGAGATTTTTGGCCAAACCTTCTGCTTGCGCTGCAACAACAAGGCACGAAAAATATTTTGGTGAGCGGAAAAATGTCAGAACGCTCAGAAAAACGGTTTTTATGGATGCCTCGCTGTGCAAACAAGCTTTTAGGGAGGCTCGATTTTCTTTGTGTACAAAATGAAGAGTATGCAAAACGCTTTTCCCATTTTGTTTCTCCTTCCCGCATTGCTGTTTGTGGCAATTTTAAAAGCGATCAATCCGCGATCCAAGTCGATACAGACCTATGGAACGAGATTTTGGAAAAAAAAGAACAAAGAATTGCGATCGCTTGCACCCATGAAGGAGAAGAAGAAGCCCTTTTCGATCAAATTGTTGGAGACAATGTCTTTGTCTTTCTCGCCCCGAGGCATCCCGAACGATTTGAGGCGATCGCGAAAATGCTGCAGGCCAAAAAAATTCCTTTTTTTCGATTTTCAAGGCCTGCGGAGCGCTCTGGAGAAGAGAGAGTTCTTCTCGTCGACGCAATGGGGCAGCTCCCAATTTGTTACTGTTTGTCGCAGCTTGCGATCTTAGGGGGCAGTTTTTGTCCTGGGATCGGAGGTCATAATCTTTTAGAGCCGCTCCTTTACGGCGTGCCTGTTTTTTTTGGAGAGCATACAGAAAAACAAAAAGAGCTTGCGAAACGTCTTCTCGACGAGGGCGCAGGACAAAAAGTGTCTTATGAAACGGTTCAAGAAGCGGTGAAAAAATTTTTCAAAAACCCCTCTTGCGCAGAGTCCATGCGTCAAGCGGCGATCCGCTTGATCGCCTCTCAGCGCGGCGCTGTGAAAACAACGCTCGACGCTCTTGGTTTTTTACTATAAAAAAATAAAAAGTGTGTTATACGTTCTTTTATCTTAGGGAGGATGAATGGATACTCTAATGCTTTCTCGAATTCAGTTTAGCCTAAACACCTGTTTTCACTATTTATTTCCTCCGATCAGCATCGGTCTTGGTCTTATTTTGGTTGTGATGGAAGGGTTGTACCTCAAAACAAAAGAGATTAAATACAAA
>CAIPFQ010000065.1 GCA_903864395.1 uncultured Chlamydiae bacterium
CTGAGCCATGCACTGCATTTCTGTCGATGCTTGTTGCAAAATCGGCGCGGATGGTTCCTGGAGACGCTTTGGCTGGGTCTGTCGCTCCCATGATCTCACGGTTGCGAGCCACCGCGTTTTCTCCTTCAAGCACCATCATAAAAACAGGGCCTGAGATCATGAAATCAACGAGCTCTTGAAAGAAAGATCGATCTTTATGCACGGCATAAAAAGACTTGGCTTGCACCTCGGTTAGGTGCAGCATTTTTGCAGCAGCTACGCTCAACCCTTCTCTCTCAAAATATTCAATGATATTGCCGATCATGTTCTGACCCACAGCGTCAGGCTTAATGATCGAAAGGGTTTGTTCTAAAGTATGTGTGGTTGTTGATGCCATGAGATTATCACTCCAAAAGGTTTCAATGCATAGGGATTGTATCTCAAAGGGAAAATAAATATCGAGAAAGTTCTGTCGAAAAGATGAAAAAATAGGGATAATCTTAATTTTTGAGGGGAAAAACATGGCGTCCTATGGGGATTATCCCGATCTGAGAGGGGTAAAAAAGATTTTAGTTGTTAAGTTGCGCTCCCTTGGGGATGTTTTATTGACAGGTCCCGTGTTTCGCTCTCTGCAAAGCTTTTTTCCCGAGGCTCAGATCGACGCTTGTCTTTATAAAGAAGCGATTCCGATTCTGGAGGGGCATCCCAATGTCTCTCATTGCTTCAGCGTTGATCCAGCCTGGAAAACATTTTCCTGGTGGGCGCGGCTTGGACAGGAGGTCTTTTTGCTATGGAAAATTCGCAAAAAAAAATATGACCTTGTTCTTAATCTCACAGAGGGGGATCGAGGGATTTTGATCCAAAAGGTCTCTGGGGCTAAGATTCGGGTGGGATTTCGTCCAAAAGGGTTTTGGCAAAGAAAAGTTTTAACCCATACAGTCAAAAGCTGTCCTACGCCTCGGCATACTGTGGAGAGAAATTTGGACGCTTTGCGCCGCATTGGTCTTTTTCCAGAGACCGAAGAGAGAGAGCTATTTTTCCCTATTTCCCAAGAGGCTAAAGCGAAGGTCGCCGTCTGGGGGCAAGAAAGGTCGTTTATTTTGATGCATCCCGCGTCTCGTTGGCGCTTTAAATGCTGGCCTGAAAAAAAAATGAGAGAGCTCACAGAGAGGCTTTTGGCCGAGGGGTGGCGCGTGATTTTTTCCTCGGGGCCCTCTTCTGAGGAAATAGAGAGCGTTCAGCGGACTGTTTCGGGCTTAGATGTCTTAAATCTTGCGGGAAAGCTTTCTTTGCAAGAGCTTGGCGCTCTCATCGAGAGCTCTGAAACCCTTGTCTGTGTCGACTCCCTTGCCTTTCATATCGCGAGCGCTTTGAAAAAAAAGGTGATTGCTCTTTTCGGGCCCACATCCGATCTGACCTGGGGCGCTTGGCGCAATCCGAGAGCCAAGGTGTTAAAAAGCCCTCTGAGCTGTCTTCCTTGCGGCATGGATGGCTGTGGGGGTAGTAAGAGAAGCGATTGCCTAGAGTCCATCCCCGTCAATCAGGTATGGGAGGCAATGGGTTTTGGAAAAAATTCGGAAAGAGAGGGATTTGAACCCTCGATACCCCTTTAAGGAGGTATGCGTCCTTAGCAGGGACGTGCCTTCAGCCGCTCAGCCATCTTTCCTTAGGATGAAAAAGAAGCCATGGTACATGAAATGCCCCTTTTGGGCAAGCGAGCGTTGATTCAGGGCATCTTGCAAAAATATTTGTGAGGGGATACGCTAAAGCGATCATGGAAAATCGCGTCGGGACAGTCATTAACTTTTGTACGAATGAAATTCGCTTTATTGGAGAATCGTTGCGCCAGGCGCTTCAATTTTCCCAGCATGTTGTAGTTCCCATCGCCAGCCATTTTTTTGACGGAGAGCCCGAAGATCGCAATTTGCTAGAGTCTCTCTATGGGGCGTTTCCGCAATGTCTCTTTATTGAATATCCCTTTATTCCTGACCAAATGCCTCCGTCTGTGTTTAAGGCGGTGCGCCCCGATGCGTTTTGGCACAGCTTATCGCGCCTCATCGGCTCTTCTTTTTTAGAGCCGAGCGTAGAATTGGTTTTTTTTCTCGATGCCGATGAGGTGGCCGACGGGGCGCGCGTGTCCGAATGGTTGAAAAAAGGGGGCTTTGCAAAATATCGCGCCGCTCGCCTTTCGAATTACTGGTATTTTCGTGACCCCTCCTTTCGAGCGACAGTGTTTGAAGATTCGATTGTTTTAATAGAACGAAAAGCCCTCACAGCCGATAGCCTTCTTCACAATGGGGAAAGAGCGGCCCTTTACGAGGCTGCCGAAGGGAAGAAAGAGAGAGGGCTCATGGGCTGTGATGAAAAACCCCTGTTTCACCATTTTAGCTGGGTGCGCAGCATTGAAGAAATGTTGAAAAAGGTGCGCTGTTGGTCGCATCGCAAAGATCGAGATTGGGAATTTTTAGTGCGAAAAGAGTTTAGCGCCCCTTTTCAAGGGACTGATTTTGTGCATGGATATTCCTTTGAAACTGTAAAAAGTTCCTTTGACTTGTCTTTTTCAGGATGCGTTGGCGATGGAAAAAATGTTATTCGTCTGAGCGCTGCAGATGTAGTTCGGTTTGCCCGTATGAAAAAACGATCCTTTTGGCATCGGCTCTTGCAAAAAGCTTGATTTTTAGAAAGGGGGTTGCCATAATGGGTGACCATGCACTGGTAGCTCAGTGGATAGAGCACCTGGCTACGAACCAGGGGGTCGGAGGTTCGAGTCCTCTCTGGTGCAATTATGATCGTTTGGATATTTCCTAGTCCTCCTCTTGAAACAAACGCGTTTCTCATTGCCCCCAAGCAAGGGGGTTTTGCGATGGTCATCGATCCTGCCCCAGGGTCTGCCGCAAAAATTTTGGAAAGAGCGCAAAAGCAGGGGCTTATCGTAGAAAAAATTCTTCTTACACACTCTCACTGGGATCATTTTGCCGACGCTCAGGTTTTGCAAGAGCGAACAGGGGCTTTGCTATATGTCCATGAGGCAGATGCGCCGAATGTAGAATCGCCAGGCATTGATGGCTTGCCCTGTTTTTTCCCAATTCTTCCCGCTCGGGTCGATTGTTTTTTGAAGGAGGGGGAAAAAGTATGTGTTGGCTCGCTGTCTCTTGAAGTTTTTCATACGCCAGGGCATTCTCCTGGCAGTGTATGTTTTTATATCGGAGCGGAAAAAACCCTTTTTTCAGGAGACACTTTATTTCAGGGCTGTTGTGGAAGGCTTGACTTGCCGACAGGAGAGCCCAAAAAAATGGGAGCTTCGTTGAAAAAAGTTTCTCAGCTTCCGTTGGATACACGAGTTTTTCCAGGCCATGGGGCAGAGACGACGATTGGCAAAGAGCTGTATTGGATGAATCAATTTAGGGAGAGTAAGCAATGACGTTAGTGGGGTTAAAAGCGCCGCTTTTTAAAGCGCAGGCAGTGGTAAATCAGAAAATTTGCAACGAATTTTCTTTGGCAGATTTTTTGCATCAATATGTTATCTTTTTCTTTTATCCCTTGAACTTTACGTTTGTATGCCCCACCGAGCTGCACGCGTTCCAAGAGCATTTGTCTGCTTTTGAGCAAAGAGGGGCTCAGATCGTGGGCTGTTCCGTCGACAGTTGTTTTTCCCATTTGGCATGGCTTTCTATGCCGAAGGCGCAAGGGGGGATTCAAGGTGTTTCGTATCCATTAGTATCGGATTTAAACCATTCGATTGCGCAAAAGTTTGATGTTTTAAAAGAGGGGGATGCGATTGCTTATCGCGCTCTATTTTTGATCGATAAACAGGGCATTGTGCGCCATCAAGTCGTGAACGATCTTTCGTTAGGACGCTCTGTCGACGAGGCCCTGAGAATGGTCGATGCGTTGATTTTTCATGAGCAGCATGGAGAGGTTTGTCCTGCGAATTGGAAGGCAGGGCAAAAAGCTCTGCGCCCGACAGACGAGGGACTGATTTCCTATTTTAGCGAAAAATCGCCACAACGGCTTTGATTTCTGGGTGATTTTTAAGAAGATTTTCTGCAAAAGGCTGCGCAGCTAGACTTTCAAGCCCTTTTGATACTACAAGGGGGCTTTGGCTCATTGTCATGACAAGCAGGCTATCAGTCTCCCAATTGTCTTTAATTTCTAAAATATCTGATAATTTTTGCTCGCCGAGGCAAGGGTTGGGCGTTTCTAAAAAATGCCCTTCCTTTGCCCCTTGTGCGTGGTGCCAAAAAGAGCCTCCTTGGCACGAGGCAAAGGATAAAAGCCCTTTTTCTCCATTGAGCAAAAGGCAAGAGGCTCTGTAATGAGGGGCTTTTTCAAGAATCAAAATCTCATTAAGGCGCAAGAGAAGATCTTTTGGTGCAAAAGTTTGTGCCTCGAGAGTGAGAAGAGCTCCTTTGAGAACAACGAGAAATAGAAGAGATGTGGGGGTGATGATTTGGGGTTCAAGAAAAAGAATCATCCATTCTACAGGGGTAACAGGAAAGAAATGGACAGTTTTTGCAAACGTGCCTTCATAGGCAAGACCGATTTCCGCTTCCCCCCAATGAGACGGTTTTTTAGGGGCTAAAAAAGATTGTAAATGATTTTTGAGCCAATCGGAGATAGGGCTAGAAGACTCTTCCTCTTGTTCAAACGTTTTTTTATAGGCAGTGATGTCTGCGATAAAATCAATAATGTCTTCGTAGCGGAGCGAAGGATCGATTTGTACGGCTTTTGCAATGATTTTTCTAAATTTTTCTGGAAGGGAAGCGATGTGCAAAACTCCGTAATTGAGTTTTTTTAAAAAAAGCTCTGAAGCGATAAGACC
>CAIPFQ010000066.1 GCA_903864395.1 uncultured Chlamydiae bacterium
CCTCCATTACCGTAACCTACTGTACCGTAATCCATATTACTAAAACGCAAGGTATCCGTCAAGCGTTTTATATAATTCCGCCCTTTAAGGAAGCGCGAGGCTTAGGGCTCGTAAAACAATAAAGAGAACAATTTGACCTACGCGAAATCGCTTAAAATCGACGATCAAACAAAAAAAAGGCTCGGAATTTTCCGAGCCTTTGTGTTGGAGATGGAGAGAATTGAACTCTCGTCCTTAGCAAGCACCACATCGATCTCTACATGCTTAGTGCCTTTTTTTATAAATCAACCTTGCCGGAAGGCGCTCCGCTAAGGGCTAATTAAACCGTTTATATCTCGAACTCTCGCCAAAACCGTTCGAAACGGCGAGGTTCACACCCAGATGTATGACGGTAGATTCTGGAACTCTCGGTCCGATCCCAGGCTGCCGGGCAATCTTAGCGGTTAAGCTGCGTTTGCCAATTTCTGTTCACCGAAGTTTACAGAAACGATTTTGCTGTTGTTAGCAATTATGGTTTTGATCAGATTTTTTAGGAGGCCAACTGATCATCCTCCGCATGCAACCTATGTTTAACTCCCAAGTCGAAACCTTGACATCCCCGCTCTAAACACGATCTTGAACAATCCTGTTCAGAGCGGGAAGGTAAAAGCCCTCGTTAAGAAACAACAAGTTATCCCTTTATTATACCAAAGCAGAGGATTTTTAACAAGGCCTCTTCCCAAGAACTAAAAAATCAGGGATAATCGTCTCTTTGACACGAGAGATTTATGTTCCAATTTGATCAAAAAGAGACGTTTTCGGAGAGAGAAGAGCGTGTGTTGCGCCTCTGGAAGGAAAAGAGATGTTTTGAGGCCTCTATCGCTCAGAGAGAGGGGTGCCCCCTCTTTTGCTTCTATGACGGGCCTCCCTTTGCGACAGGCCTTCCCCACTACGGTCATATTCTCGCAGGGACTCTGAAAGATGTCGTGCCGCGCTACAAGACCATGAAGGGCTTTTTAGTGCCGCGCCGCTTTGGCTGGGACTGCCATGGCCTGCCTGTGGAAAATGAGATCGAAAAGGCCAAAGAGCTCTCAGGCGCGCCTGCGATCGAAGCGTTTGGGATTGGTCCCTTCAATGAAGAGTGTCGATCCATTGTCCTTCGCTACACAGAAGAGTGGAAAAAAACGGTCGATCGGATGGGGCGCTGGGTCGATTTCGACGGCGCATATCGCACCATGGACGTCTCTTTTATGGAGAGCGTTTGGTGGGTGTTTCAAGAAATCTACAGCCAAGGACTGGTGTATGAAGGGTTTAAGGTCATGCCCTTTTCTCAAAAACTCGGCACGCCCCTTTCGAATTTTGAAGCGAATCTCAATTACAAAGAGGTGGACGACCCTTCTGTTGTCATCGCTTTTGCGCTGAAAAACGAACCTGGCACTTATTTTCTCGCTTGGACGACAACCCCCTGGACTTTGCCCTCGAATATGGCTTTGATGGTGGGCAAAAACTTTTCCTATGTGAAGGTGAAAGAGCCAAAGAGTGGAAAAAAATACATTCTAGCGGAGAGCCGCTTGAGCGCCCATTTTAAGGAAGACGTAGAAATTGTAGCAAAGCTCACAGGAGAGGCTTTGGTTGGCATCCACTATGAGCCGCTGTTTCCCTTTTTTAAGGATAAAACGGAAGCGTTTCGGGTGATTTTGGAGGATGGAGTTTCTCTCGAAGAGGGAACAGGAATTGTTCACGCAGCACCAGCGTTTGGCGAGATGGACTTTTTTGCGTGTAGAAGAGAGAACATAGATTTTGTCTGTCCTGTCGACAATAACGGAAGATTTACGGCAGAGGTGCCCCCTTACGCAGGTCTTCTTGTGAAAGATGCGGATTCTGCCATCTTGCGCGACCTGAAAAAGCAAGGATCGCTTTTTCATCAAGGAACAATTCATCACCGCTACCCCTTTTGCTGGCGCTCTGATACGCCGCTGATCTATAAAGCCGTCCGTTCTTGGTTTGTTGCCGTGGAAAAAATTAAAGATAAGCTGCTCGCAGCCAACGCCAAAATTCATTGGACGCCAGAGCATATAAAAGAGGGGCGCTTTGGCAAATGGCTCGAAAATGCGCGCGACTGGGCGATCAGCCGCAACCGCTACTGGGGGACTCCAATTCCTTTGTGGCGCAGCGACTCGGGAAAGCTCATCGTTGTCGGAGGCCTTCGAGAGTTAGAAGGGCTTACGCAAACAAAAGTAAAAGATCTTCATCGCCATTTCATCGACTCCTTGACCTTTGAAAAGGATGGGGAGATTTTTAGACGCATCCCCGAAGTGTTTGATTGCTGGTTCGAATCTGGATCAATGCCCTATGCCCAGCATCATTTTCCCTTTGAAAATCAACAAATGTTTGAAAACGGGTTTCCTGCGGACTTTATCGCAGAAGGGCTCGATCAGACACGCGGGTGGTTTTACACGCTGACCGTTTTATCCGCAGCGCTTTACGATCAGCCTGCGTTTAAAAATGTGATTGTGAATGGCATTATTCTTGCGGAAGATGGAAACAAAATGTCTAAGCGGCTAAAAAATTATCCCGATCCAGAAGGAGTGATGGAAAAATTTGGCGCCGATGCGTTGCGTCTCTATATGCTAGGGAGTCCTGCAATGCGAGGCGAGGATTTTCGTTTTTCGGAGCGCGGGGTCGAGCAAACGCTGCGCCAGGCGCTTATTCCACTTTGGAATTCTTTTGTATTTCTCTCTACCTATGCGAAAATTTATCACTGGCAGCCAAAAGTTTTGGAAAAACCTCCTGTGGCGCTCATCGATCGATGGATTTTGTCTCTCACGCAAAAGCTGATTGCGTCTGTAGAAAAGGGGATGGAGGCGTATGCTCTTGATACGGCTGTTTTTCCTTTAGTTGGATTCATCGACCAGTTGACCAACTGGTATATTCGCAGATCGCGCGGACGATTTTGGGCGGACGCCGATTCACAGGATCGACAAGAAGCGTTTGGCACTCTTTATACTGTGCTCTTGCAGCTTGCGAAGGTAGCGGCTCCCTTTGTCCCTTTTTTGAGCGAAGCGATTTATCAAGAGCTGAGAACAGAAAACATGCCAGCATCGGTGCATTTATGTGATTTTCCAGGAGTGGAGGTTTTGTTTCGCGATGAGCCTCTTGAAGAGGAAGTTGCAACCTCGCAAATGGCTGTCAGTCTCGGCCATGGGCTGCGCAAAGAATGGAAGCTGAAAGTGCGCCAGCCTCTTGCGAGAGCCCATCTGATTACAGCGGATCAAAAACAGCTGCAATCTTTGGAAAAGCAAAAACAGCTGATTGCCGACGAATTAAATGTGAAAACGGTTGAATTTCATAGCGACGAGGGCTCGTTTGTTTCGTGGCATGCGAAACCTAATTTCTCTGTGCTTGGAAAAAAGATTGGAAAAAAACTGCCCCAAGCAAAAAAAGCGATTGAGGCACTCGACCGAAAGCAAATGCAGCAGATCGCCTCAGGAAAACTTTTTGCTCTCATGATTGATGGCGAAGAAATTTTGTTAGACAGTGGCGATGTGCAGATTGAGCGCAAGGTGAAAGAGGGGATGACGGCGGCGACTCTTGGAGAGATTACAGTGGCTCTCGACACAGCGCTTGACGATGCCCTTTTGCGAGAAGGGATTGCGCGCGAACTTGTCAATAAGATTAACACAATGCGTAGAGAAATGGATTTTGAAGTGACAGATCGAATTCAAGTGATTTTGCAAACAACCCCGCGCGTGGAAGAGTGTTTTATAGAATATAAAGAGACGATCGTCCATGAGGTTTTAGCCACGAGTGTCGCTTTTGCGCCTTGCGAGGGTGTGGTTTGGGATCTCAATGGCGAGCCCACGGCAATAACAATTAAAAAAGTGTAACTTATGCGTAGAGAAATAAAATATTATGGCGTCCATGCTTGTCTTGCTATTGCGGCTAGACGATCAACAGATATTATCCGCATCTATCTCGATGAGGAGAATGTAAAAACTTTTTCAGCCTTACTGAAATGGTGTGCGCAGAATAAAAAAGCGTATCACATCGTGCCGACAGAAGATTTAAACAGAGTGAGTGACTCTGTGCACCACGAGGGGGTCTGTCTTTTCGCTCTGGAGCCGCCTTTCATTGACGTGGACGAACTTTTTCACAATATTCCAGAGCGCGTATGCCTCTTGTATTTAGATGGCGTAGAAAATCCTCACAACCTCGGCTCTATTCTAAGGACAGCGGCGCACTTTGGCATTCCTTACCTTTTAGGAGAAACTCTTCCGCTGACCTCTTCGGCGTGCCGCATTGCGAAGGGCGGTGCTGAGAAGGTGGGACTCGTGCCTTTAGGAAAACCTTTAGAGACGATCGCAGCGCTGCAACAAAAAGGGTTTAAGCTGATTGCGACCTCCGCGCATCAGGGAAACTCTCTTTATCAGTCAAAGCTGCCTCCTCGAACGATTTTTGCCATTGGATCGGAGTCCACGGGATTGCAAAAGCCTCTTTTAAAAATAGCTTCGCAAACGGTGTATATTCCTGGCACAGGAGCGGTAGAAAGTTTGAATGTGGCGGTGGCGACAGGGCTTTGTATGGGAGAGTATATCAGGCAGCATTATGGAAAATGAGTGTACAGGATATTTTGCCCCTGAGGGCGGAGAAGAAGATCTTTTGGCGGAACTGAAAAATGTCACGGCTAATTACGGGGGGCTTCTCATTGCTGAAGGCGCGCCTCAAAAAGTGCATTGGGTGCAAAATATTTGGTTTTCTCCGCAGACGATTTCCATTTCTTCCATCAATGACGCGGCCAAAGCCCTTCGCGCACTTGGAGGGCTATGGGCGTATCATCCTTATGCGTCGATTCGCAGAGGAGAATTGATTGCAAAAAACCTTCCTTTCTTCGCTCCAAAACCGATGATTTTTCCCTCCAAGCTCCCCAAGACGCCTCTTGGCGCATGGACGCTTTTAGGGGAAAACACCCTTCTCTGCTCTCCTCGCTGTAGCAGTCCGTTTCGCGCAGGGGAGCCGCGTTTTGTTGAAAGCCAAGAGCCGCCGTCTCGCGCCTACTTGAAACTTTGGGAAGTTCTTACTCTCATGGAAAAAAGACCCATGGCGGGGGATGTGTGCCTCGAAGTGGGAGCGAGCCCTGGAAGCTGGACATGGGCTTTGCAAAAAATGGGGGCAGAGGTGATTGCGGTGGACCGAGCGTCGCTTGCGCCTGAGATCGGTTGTCTTCCAAACATTACTTTTTTAAAAAAAGACGCTTTTTCTTTGCGTCCCGAAGATTTTCCGCAAGTCACTTGGGTGTTTAGCGATGTAATTTGCTATCCAGAAAAACTACTCGAATGGATTCTTCCATGGATAGGGCGGGGTGTCAATCTTGTTTGCACTCTGAAATTTCAGGGGGAGCCGAGTGTTGAAACCATTCGACGCTTTGAAGAAATCCCTGGCAGCCGAGTTTTTCACCTTTTTGTCAACAAACATGAGTTGACGTGGGTTAAGTGTTCTTGTTGAATTTTTTGCTGCACTCTCATCCTTAAAGGTGTATAAGGGTCTTATGTCCAAGATGTCTAATGAAATTTTTGTTGTTAAAGGAAAAATCACTGCTGAAATTTTTAGAAAAGTGAATCTTGGGTTGCTTCGAAAATTGTGTCATCGTGTTTATACAACAAATCTTATAGAAAAACCAGAATCCATCATTCGAAGACACGCTTGGGTTCTCGTGGAAGAATTTTTTCCTGGAGCTCTGATCGTAGATCGAACGGCTTTTGAACATCGACCTTCCCTCGATGGTTCTATTTTTGTTGTAGCCAATAAAAAACGAGCCATGATTTTTCCGGGGCTTGCTATCTATTCGCGTAAAGGGGTGAATCCTTTGCCAGAAGACAGACCTTTTATGGGGAAGCTTTACCTTTCTTGTCCTGCAAGAGCCTATTTAGAAAATATGCGAACCAAAACTTCTTCTCAGGGGTCTATTTCCAGAACACTGTCAAGAAAAGAAATAGAGGAGAAGCTCGAATTTTTGCTTTGTTCTGTGGGTTCTGTTGCGTTACAGGACTTGCGCAAAGAAGCTTGTCGGCTTGCACCTTTGATCGGAGCTCAAAAAGAATATGACTCTTTGAATGCTTTAATAGGAACTTTGCTTGGCACACGAAAAGAAATCCTTGCATCTCCTTTAACGCGCGCTCGGATGGAAGGCGAGCCTTATGATCCAAAACGGATAGAATTATTTCAAAAACTTTTTCAAGCTCTTCAAAGAAGATCGGAATGTGTTCGGACGATTCGATGTGCTAGTGAGGCGTTGCCATTTTTTGAATCTTATTTTTCAAATTTTATTGAGGGAACAGAATTTGAGCTCGAAGAGGCGGCTAAAATTATTTTTGAAAAAAAAATGCCTCAAGGGCGTCCTGCAGATGCCCATGACATTTTAGGCACTTTTCAAATTGCCTCGGATGAGAACGAAATGCAAAAAATTCCACAAAGCGCCGAAGGTTTTTTTCACATTCTTAAAAATCGTCATGCAACCCTAATGCAAGGGCGCCCCGAAATGAACCCAGGCGAGTTTAAAACGAAGGCAAATCGGGCTGGATCTACCTTTTTCGTTGCGCCCGAACTAGTGTTAGGGACTTTGCGAAAAGGTTTTGTTTGGTTAGAGCAGCTTGAAGATCCTTTAAGTCGTGCAATTTATGTCATGTTTCTCGTGGCAGAAGTTCACCCTTTCCTAGATGGCAATGGAAGATGTGCAAGGCTTATGATGAATGCTGAATTAGTGGCGCGTGGGCAAGCGCGGATCATTGTTCCTACAGTCTTTCGCGCAAATTATTTAATGGCCCTTAAATCTTTGACACATAACGAACAGCCCGAGTCGCTCATTCGCGTGCTTGATTTTGCGCAAAATTATACTTCTCGTATCGATTGGAGCGATTACGAAACGGCAAAAAGGATGCTTTTGGAAACGCACGCATTCGAAGATTCTACCCAAGCAGAACTCATGGGGATTCGTCTTATTTTGCCTATTGCGCTATACTGACTTTTAGAATAATATACAGACCGTATAAACCATAAAGCCGTGCAAAAATTGCAAAAAAATGAGCTTAATTTCTGTATCCCATTTGCGAAAAGACTATACGCATACGCGCTCAAAGCGATTGTTTTTTCGAGAAAAAATCGTAAGAACAGCTCTTAACGACATTACATTTTCAATTGAAGAAGGAGAATTTCTCGGGTATATCGGGCATAACGGTGCAGGCAAAAGCACTACGATTAAAATTCTGTCTGGTATTTTGGTGCCGACCCATGGAGAGGTGATCGTTTTAGGCCAAACGCCTTCTAAAGATCGAAAAAAGATTGTTCGAGAAATTGGTGTTGTTTTTGGACAAAAAACGGGACTTTGGTGGGATCTTCCCGTCATAGAGTCCTTTCAGCTGCTTCAAAAGATTTATGAGGTTTGCCCGAAGCTCGACTTTGCAACTTTTTTGGGTTGGATGCCTCGGGATATTTGTTCTCGGGGGCGTTATTTAAATCGGGAAGGGGTTAAAAACCCCTGCCTGGTTTAAATAATCG
>CAIPFQ010000067.1 GCA_903864395.1 uncultured Chlamydiae bacterium
TGTCCTCGGACGTTCGACCTATGGTCGAACTGGGCGATTATTTAAACCAGGCAGGGGTTTTTAACCCCTTCCCGATTTAAATAACGCCCCCGAGAACAAATATCCCGAGGCATCCAACCCAAAAAAGTTGCAAAGTCGAGCTATGGTGAACAGAATAGAGAAAACGCAAATTAACCTCAAGACTTTCCCAGTGGCGAGCTCTCATCCCACCCCTAAAGGGGCAGGTTTTCTCGCTCGTCCATAATAAAGTTGCACCGCATTGGGCGACCGTGTATGCTACTCGCAATAAAGGTTCATGTATGTTGCCAAAAATTGCTATTGTCGGTCGTCCCAATGTAGGAAAATCGGCTCTTTTTAACCGAATTTGCCAAAAGAGAATTTCCATCGTCGATGAGGCTGAAGGGATTACGCGCGATCGCCTCTATGCCGAGGCAGATTTTTTCGGATCTCCTTTTTTGCTGATTGACACGGGGGGCATTGACCTTTCGGAAAAAATTCCTTTTGCTGTTGAGGTTCGAAGACAGGCTGAAATTGCGATGGAAGAGGCTGACGCTGTGATTTTTGTGGTCGATGGACAGGTAGGTCCGACCCCCTTTGACGAGGAGTTGGCAAAACGACTCAGACGAGGCTCTAAGAGGGTTATCGTGGCTGTCAATAAAATTGACCGCTGGATTTCTGATGAAGAGGCCACTGCCGCCTTTATTCCTTTGGGATTCGATGAACCCTTTGGCGTCTCTGCGTTGCAAGGTCACGGAGTCGCTGAGTTATTGGAAGCGGCTCTTACACCCCTCTTAAGAGAAGAGGAAGAAAATGGTTGTCCCTTCAGTGCCGTCAGATGTCATTCGCGTCGCGATTGTGGGCAGAGCGAATGTGGGAAAATCCACTCTTCTTAATCAGCTGCTCGAAGAGCCTCGCTCGATTGTGAGTCCGATTGCAGGGACTACGCGCGATGCTGTCGATGTCCTCTATGAGGAAGGGGGGCAAAAGTATTTGTTGATCGATACAGCGGGGATTCGGAGAAAGAAAAGCGAAAAGGAAGTCGTTGATAAATTCGCTTCGATTCGGACGGATGAAGCGGTTGAGCGCGCCGATGTGTGTTTATTGGTGTTGGATGCGTTCGAAGGATTTACAACGCAAGAGAGACGGATTGCAGCGGAAATTGAAGAGTTGGGAAAAAGCTGCATTTTAGTGTTTAATAAATGGGATTTGGTGAAAAATCTTCAGATGGAGCACGCTCTGCGCTCTGTCAGAGAGTCCGCCCCTTTTCTCGCTCACTGCCCGACGCTTTTTATTGAAGCGCTAAGAAAGCGCAATCTCAATAAAATCTTTCCGCAGGTCAAAGAGGTCTATCAACAGCGTTTTCTGCGCCTGACGACAGGTGTTTTGAATAAGTTCATTGAGCGCTGCTTGCAAAAGTACCACCCTCCTATGATTTGGGGGAAACGGTTAAGAATCTATTATTTAACGCAAGCAGAGGTAAGTCCGCCAAAGTTTATTTTGTTTGTCAATAAGCCAGATTTAATGACCGATACGTATAAAA
>CAIPFQ010000068.1 GCA_903864395.1 uncultured Chlamydiae bacterium
CGACTTCTGCCCCGCTGGCTTCGCAAGAGAGGCATGCAGGAATTGAGTTAAACAAGGCAGAAGAAACCCTTAAAAAGATCCAAGAGACACCGATAAGACTTGGAAAAGAAGATTCAAAAAACAAACAAATCGAAAAACAATGGGAAATTGAACAAGCGGTTGATATGCGAGATCATTTGAAAATGCAATTTGAGCAAAAGTCAAAGCGGCGAGAGCAGGTTAAAACGGCAGTCAGAGAAATGGGTGTAATTCATCACCCGATAAATCTTAAAAGTGGAGCATTACAAACTGCTGACGGAACGGAAGAACGATTCAATGAACAATTTAAAATAATTCACGAGTGTGCAGAAGCGGCAAACTTATCGGAGCCAAGTATAAATCGCATTGAGAAAGCGCAGAGAGCCTTTGGTGCGATAGTGATGTATCTGAGATATTTTTTTGTCGTATATGCAGCTTTTGTTGAGGGACTGCGATTAAGCATCGAGCAAGAAAAGTTTTTTAATGAAGTCGTATTTCCTTTGAGCTATCTGAAAATGATCTGGAGGCGGTTACCGAAAAAGGATAAAGAGCAGCACAAGATGTTAATGCAAGAGCTTGAAGTTCGAATGCGAGACGAACCCTGGCCAGAAGAATTAAAGCAAGGGTTGATGAAGAAAGGGAAAGAAATGGCAGAGACATTTCAAAGGTCAAGCTCCTGCGTAGAGGGTAGAAACGGGATGCTGTCTCTGAACTACCATCGGTTTCATCGACTGAATGCGAGAAGTCTTCAAGTACTAACTATAGTCCACAATTTCGATGTTCGAAGATCTGATGGAACCACTGCAGCTGAGCGGTTTTTTGAGGCCAAGCATGAGAACCTATTTGAGTCTTTAGTGGCAAATGTGCGCATTCCAGGCAAGCCCCAACAGCAACAGCATGATATGCAAAAGCGCCTATTGGGTCGGGAAAAGAGACGAGTTGCCTAGGAAAATTGAGCGAAAAGGTGAACATCGCCCTTAATCCATTAGGCTTTTCAAGGCTTTTTCTTGATCTGGTGTACTGAGCGTTGCCGAAGAGTTGTCAGTTACGGAATCAGCTTGATTCTTCTAATAACCAATGCATTAAAATAGGGAAACAGCTGCTTCCCTATTTAGATTATTCTTTCTTATCCAGCTCTTCTTTGCCAAATCGACTAACCTTTTCATGTTCAAAATATAAACCAAAATTTGTGATTTTTGTTAGAAAAATAAACCAAGTGTAAGCGTTTCATTCACAAAATCGCTTTGCGCAGTTCTCCTTCGCGAATTCCAAGATTGCCATAGCGATGGTAATCGCTACTGATGGAAATTTCGCGTAAAAAGTGGAGCAGCTCAAAGCGCCCATTGGCTAAGACAGGTTCACTGATGATGTGGGTGCCTGTTTCTGCTGCCGCCTCACAAAGATTTACAGAGCTCTTTTCTAGGAGGCGAACTCTTTGTACTTTGCCTTGTCTAACGCGGGCTATAAATTCTTCATTGCTCTCTTCGAACACTTGAAGAATAGGAACTAACTCAAGCCAGTTGAGCGGTGAGGCTTTAGAGGTGCCTCGTTGCCAACTGATCTCTAGACCAGCTCCGCAGGTAAGAGCTGCGGCTGCTGTGCGCAAAGCGTCGAGGGGATTTGATTTCGCATCAATGCGCAACACAATTCCTTTTCGGGGGACATAGTTGAAATAATTGTCTTCTCCCACGATTTTTGTAGGATCGCGATGCTGGCGCATCCTCTTCCACCAATGGGCGTAATTGGCGACGCTTCCCGCCCAAAGACCGAGCTCTTCTGCGGAAAGATGAAGTTTTTCTAAGAAAACGGTGAGATTATTGACCCATTCGTTGACCGGAAACTTTTCTTGTGGCAAGCCGACCTGTCGCGCTCTCATACATTCGCGCAAGTAATTGGGCCCTCCCGCCTTTGATCCATTGCCAAAATTCGACGCTTTTGTGCCTCCGAAGGGCTGGCGTCGCACAATGGCTCCCGTAATGGTTCGGTTGATATAGAGATTGCCCGCCTCGATCTCTTCGAGCCAGATCGTTTGCTCCCTTTCATCAAGACTTTGAAGCCCCGACGTGAGTCCATAGGGAACGGCATTGGCCAGTGCAATCGCATGGCGAAGATCGTCTGCTCGCAAAACCCCCAGCACAGGACCGAAAAGCTCCGTCATATGGGTAAAACTTCCTGGCTGTACATTCCATTTAATTCCAGGACTCCAGAGGCAGGGGTTAGTAGGGTCTTGTTTGGGCTCTAAAAGCCATTCTTCTCCAGGCTCAAGAGTGGTTAAAGCGCGCTTTAAAACGCCTCTGGGTTCATGGATGAGAGGATTGATTTTTGTGGAAGGATTCCAAGAAATGCCTACTGTTAGGCTTGCGGCCGATTCGCGTAAAATTTTGCGGAAATGGGGATCGTCATACACTTCTGCCTCTAAAATCACAAGCGAGGCCGCCGAACATTTTTGTCCTGCGTGACCAAAGGCGGACTGAATGATGTCCTTAATAGCGAGGTCGCGATCGGAAAGAGCGGTGACAATGATGGGGTTTTTCCCTCCTGTTTCCGCTGCGAGATCGATCCCTGGTCTCATTTTGAGAAAGTTGCGCGCTGTTTCCGTGCCCCCCGTTAAAATCACACAGTCGATTCTCGGATCGCGAATCAAATCGCTTCCGACGCCCTCTCCAGAACAAGGGACAAATTGCAGCACAGTTTTAGGAATCCCTGCATCCCAGAGAGCTTTGGCAAGCTCCCAACCGATGAAAACAGTATCGGAGGCGGGCTTGAAAAGAACGCAATTGCCTGTCATGAGCGCGGCAAAAATGCCCCCAGCGGGGATCGAGCAGGGAAAATTCCAAGGCGAGGCAACGAGAATAGTTCCCTTAGGCGTCCATTCAATATCTTTAATATGCGCCATCTTGACCCTTTGGCGTCGATAGTATTCGGCGAAATCAATGGCTTCAGAGACCTCTGGATCGGCCTCTAACAAAGTTTTGCCCCCTTCGAGCATCATCGCCCCCATCAGATCGCCCCTGCGCTCGCGCAAGAGCTGAGCGGCTCTTGCCAAGAGATGGGCGCGATGTTCTATAGAGGTAGCTCCCCATCCTTTTTCAGCCTCTTTTGCACAAGCAACGGCCTCTGCAATGTGATGCTTTTCCGCCTTGGCGTAATGAAAAAGAATTTCCTTTGGCTCCGAGGGGCTATGCCCTGCGCCATGGGTGTTGTCGAAAAGCTCTTTGCCTCCGATGACGAGGGGAATTGGCTCAATTTTCTTAGATTTCCAGGCTTGGATTATATTCATTGCCCAGCGCTGATTTTGCAAAAGAGCAAAGTCTGTATCGGGTTCATTGTCAAAGGGAATGTCGAAATCGAGGGGGGCTGGTGCCTGCAGCCTGTTTTGCCCTCTGCGCGCGCTTTGGCTCACAGAATTGATTTCATCGCAGCTTTGAGAAAAGAGAGAGGTCTGCGCTTCCCAGCTTTCCGTTCCTACTTTGAGGCCAAAGGCATGGCGCAGAAAGTTGTCGGGGCCTGTGTTTTCATCCAAACGGCGAATCAAATAGGCAATCGCGTGTTGAAATTCTTCTTTTGTCGCAACGGGACAGTACAAAAGCATGTCCCCTGTTAGTTTTTGAACTACGCGTCGAATGGGCTCTGCCATCCCTTCGAGCATTTCAAAGCCGACATGATCGGTCACCTCATTTTCTAACCGCAGTAAGATGGAAAAGGCAATGTCAAAAAGGTTGTGGCTTGCGACGCCAAGGCGCACTGCTTGGGCGTTTTCTTTTTTGCATCCGTAGGCAACCATGCGCTTGTAATTGGCATCGACATCGAGTTTTGTCGTGTAAGGTGCTTGGGGCCAGCCTCTCAAAGAGGCTTCAAATTGCTCCATCGCAAGATTGGCTCCCTTTACGATCCGAATTTTGATCGGAGAGCCACCGCCTGCCACCCGTTTTTTTGCCCATTCAGTGAGCTCTTTTTGAATCGGATGGGAGTCGGGAAGATAGGCCTGGAGCACGATCCCTGCGGAATAATGAAAAAACTCAGGTTCGTTTAACACTTTTTGAAACGCTGCGACGGTGAGATGAAGGTCTCGATATTCTTCCATATCGAGGTTGATGAATTTAGGAATAAGCTCTCCAGACGCTTTAGGAATCGCCTCTTTGATCGTCGCGCGATAAAGGGATTTTAGCCGTCCCGCAATGTGATCGACGCTGCCTTCAAAATCGATCATGTTGATTTGGCTAAAAATGGTTGAAATTTTGACCGAAATATAATCGATTTCTGGATTTTTTAGGTCCTCTAAACATAGATGCATCCGGTGTTTCGCTTCAGCCTCGCTCAAAATAGCCTCGCCAAGGTGATTTAAATTGAGTTGCACGCCCTGTTTTTTTCGCTCTGCGAGGTGTTGGTTTAAAAGATGAGCTTCTCCAGGCAAGATAACGCGCGAGGTTTCTTTTCTTAGTGTGTAAGTGGCCAAGGGGATCAGAAATTGCGCGGCTTTGGGGGAAAGATTTTTTAAGATGTACAGCTCTGTTCTTTGCGTCCAATCGAGGTATTGGGGGACGCCGATTTGGTTGAGGAGATAAATCATTTGGTCGGCGATGCGCTGATGCGAATGGCTGCGAAAACATTGGTCGGTCATGGCGGTGGTAAAGGCTTTGCCCTTAGGGTCTCGCATGAGGCGTGAAAGCTGCTCTTGGACTTTTTTTTCGGCAGCACTTGTTGTTCGATTCGCTTCGCTGAGCATTAAAGCGGCTAATTCTATCGCTTTTTTCTTTCTCTCGGATAAAGAGAGAGGCTTTCCCTTCACGGTATCGAGTAGCGCATGTGCATCTTCGAGATAAGAGGACATAATTTTAGCACCTTGGGTTGATTATAGCTATAGCATAATGTTGGTTTTTTTTGTATGCTTCAGTCCATGCGTTCGTTTTTCTTTTTCATTATCTCTGTTTTTCCTTTCTATGGCGCCGTGTTGCCAGGCGTCGACGTTTTTTTTCAAACCCCTTCAAACGACCTTTTTCACAAAAAAATTGGCTTGATTCTGAATCAAACGAGTGTTGACGCCTCGTTAGAGTCCACTTTGTCAAAGTTTTTGAAATTGGAGCCCTCTGTGACTGTGGTGGCTATTTTCGCGCCAGAACATGGCGTGCGGGGCTTGCAATACGCGGGGGAAAGTGTGAAGGCGGGAAAGTTGGGCTCTATTCCAGTTTACAGTTTGCATGGAGAAACGCGCCGGCCTACCGCTGAGATGCTCAAAGGGATCGACGCAATCATTTATGACATTCAGTGCACAGGTGTGCGAGCCTATACATACCCAACAACCCTTTTTTATATGATGGAGGCGGCTGTAGAAATGGGCATTGAAGTGATTGTGTTGGATCGGCCGAACCCAATCAACGGTGTGACTGTGGATGGGCTCATGTTGGACGATTCCTTTCGCTCTTTTGTGGGCTATATCAATGTGCCGTACTGTCACGGAATGACCATTGGCGAGCTCGCTTTATTTTTTAACTCGGAATACAAGATTGGTTGCCAGTTGCGTGTGATCCCGATGAAAGGGTGGAAAAGAGAGATGAGCTATGTTGATACGGGACTTCCTTGGATTCCGCCAAGTCCCAATGTGCCAGAGCCGACAACGCCTCTTTTTTGTTCGATGACAGGCATTTTAGGGGAGTGCAATATTGTGAATATTGGGATTGGCTATACCCTTCCTTTTAAGGTCGTGGGGGCTCCTTGGATTAAGGCAGAGTCTTTTGCTGCCGCCCTCAACGCCCAAAAACTCCCTGGCGTTCATTTTCTCCCCTACTATTATCGCCCTTTTTGGGGGCACTATAAAGGTCTCGATTGCGAAGGGGTTCTCATCGAGGTGCTCAATACTGCCTTGATTCGCCCTGTCGCTGTTCAGTATCTGCTTCTCGGGCTTTTAAAAAGTTTATACCCCACTGAATTTGTAAAACGTTTTGGGTCGATTGGAGCGCGTAAAGAAATGTTTCACAAAACAAATGGGACGGACGCTGTCTATGATATCGCGATGAAAGAAAAATTCCCTGCTTGGAAGCTGATTGAGTTACAAAAAACCGAGAGGGAGGCTTTTCTTCTCCGTCGCAAACCGTACCTCCTCTATTAGCACTTACGAAGCTTGGTTGCTAAAAAAGTTGACGGGAAATAGCTCTTTTTGCTATGATCTTAGTTTTTAACAGGAGGAAAGTCTATGTCTAACCTTAAGAAAATTAAGCCATTGGGCAACCGTATTGTTGTCGAAAGGGAAGAGGCGGCCTCTTCGAAGGGTGGTATTTTACTGCCAGAGAGCGCGCAAAAAAAACCACGGATGGGAAAAGTACTGGCTGTAGGCCCTGGAAAAGCGGATGATCACGGCAAGCTCCATACCATGAATGTTCGTGTGGGAGATCGGGTCTTATTTGCCTCTTATGGAGGAACGGAATATAAATCTGATGATGTGGATTATTTAATTTTATCTGAAGAAGATGTGTTAGCAGTATACAACTAAGGGGGATTTTTTTATGCCAAAAATGTTGCAATTTAATGAAGATGCTTTGAAATCGCTCCATCAAGGAGTAAAAACGCTTGCGAAAGCGGTCATCGTCACTCTTGGGCCGAAAGGGCGCAACGTGGTGATTGGAAAAGAGTTTGGTTCTCCTTTGTCGACGAAAGACGGCGTGACGGTTGCGAAGGAAATCGTTTTGAAAGATAAGTATGAGAACATGGGCGCACAGCTTGTTAAGGAAGCGGCATCAAAGGCGGCGGATGTGGCGGGCGATGGCACGACGACGGCGATTGTTCTGGCAGAAGCGATTTTTCTCGAAGGGCTCAAAAACGTGATCGCGGGAGCGAATCCCATGGATGTTAAGCGCGGCATAGATAAAGCGGTTAAAGTGATTGAAGCGTCTTTAGATCGGCTTGCAAAACCTGTGAAATCCCCAGAAGAGATTCGCCAAATCGCTACGATTTCCGCGAATAACGACCCTGCAATTGGTGCGATCATTGGAGAGGCCATGCAGAAGGTTGGGAAAGATGGGATTGTCACAATTGGTGAGGCGAAAGGGGTGGAGACAACACTGGATGTTGTCGAAGGAATGCAGTTTGATAAAGGGTACATTTCTCCCTATTTCGTCACGAATGGCGAAAAGATGACAGTTGAGATGGAAAATCCGCTCATTTTGGTGACGGATAAAAAACTTTCCAGCGCTAAAGAACTGGTGTCTTTCCTTGAAAAAGTCTCTCAAAGCCAGCGTCGCTCTTTACTCATTATTGCCGATGATGTCGATGGCGAGGCTTTGGCCACGTTGGTGATCAATAAGGTAAAAGGGGGCTTGGCTGTTTGTGCGGTCAAAGCGCCGGCTTTTGGAGATCGGCGAAAAGCGATGCTTGAAGATATTGCTATTTTAACGGGGGCGCAAGTTGTTTCTTCAGATCTCGGTCTAGAGATAGAAGACATAGAGCTTAACGTTTTGGGCAGCGCTGAAAAAGTAACCATTGGCAAGGACGAGACGACGATTGTGAACGGATCGGGGCCATCGAAAGAAGTGCAAAAACGAGTGGCGCAGATTAAGCATGAGATGAGTCAACCAAAAATTTCCGACTACGATCGGGAAAAATTGGAAGAGCGTTTAGCAAAACTTGTCGGCGGCGTTGCTGTTGTAAAAGTAGGCGCTCATACAGAGGCGGAAGCCAATGAGAAGAAATCGAGAATAGAAGACGCATTGCATGCAACAAGAGCTGCGGTGGCGCAAGGGATTGTGCCAGGCGGCGGTGTTGCTTTAATTCGCGCCTCTTGCGCTCTCGATCAATTGAAGCTTACGGGCGACGAGTTAGTGGGTCTTGAAATCATTCGCAAAGCGTGCTTTGCTCCTGCGATCGCGATTGCGAACAATTGTGGGAAAAACGGCTCTTTGATTGCGGAAAAAATCTTTGAAAAAGAGGGCTCTCTTGGCTATAACGGCATGACGGACGCTTTTTCAGATCTTGTGCAAGATGGCGTCATCGATCCCGTTCTTGTCACAAAGAGCGCTCTTGTTTATGCGGCCTCTGTTTCTGGCATGCTGATTACTATTGGCGCGATGATCACAGATAAGCCCGAGAAAAAACCTGCGGCACCGTCTCCTATGGGTGGCATGGGTGGCATGGGTGGCATGGGAATGTAGCTCAAAAAGTCTGAAATAACCCAGGTCGTATGATTGGTGCACGTTTTTGTTTTTTGAACGACTAAACGTTAA
>CAIPFQ010000069.1 GCA_903864395.1 uncultured Chlamydiae bacterium
AGAAAATTTTCTATGCCTCACGAAATTTACCAACAGATTGTCCAAAAAGAGGTTGAAAACCATAACGAAACCATTAGCAAACCATTAGATAAACCATATCCTAAACCATTAGCAAACCATTCCTATAGTAGTAGTACTCTTAATTCTAATAATACTACTATTATAGAAACCGCAGTTCCTGACGAACCTTGTTTTGTAATACCAGCGGAACTTTCTGGAAAGGTGAGCCGTCGGCAACTATCCGAATTCGTACTTACCGGAAAAATTTCCGAGTACGATTTGCAAATCAGCCTCGACGCGTTTGCTTACGATCTCAAAAACAAACTCGTTTCAACGAAGCACACGAGTAACCCTGTTGCGCTTTTGATCGGTGCCATTAAAAACAATGGTTCGTACAATTCGGCAAAATTTATTGAAGCCCTGAAATCTGAAATGAAACCTTTCATTCAAGCACAACAGGCAGCAACTCAAGAAAAAACCGATCAACGGAACTCAAAAGAGTGGGCTGATTTTCAGAGATTTAAATTAGAAAACCCAGAAGAGTATAAAAAACTTGAAGAAAAACCGCTTAAAATAGGCTTCACGGGTGCTATGCTTGAAGATTTTACATTTTTAGAGTATAAAAATACAATCCTGAAGGTAGGGGATGCAACTAACTTTAACCCCCTGCGTCCAGCTGAAAGCGCCCAATTATGAAAGTAGCCCTGTACGCCCGCGTGTCAACGCGCGACAAACAAAATAACGAGGTTCAGCTTCGTGAGCTTCGTCGTTATTGCGCCTCCCGTGGCTTTAAGATCGCGTCTGTCATCACGGATAAGGCATCAGGGTCAACTGAAGATCGAGAGGGCTTAAAACGGATTTTAGAGCTAGTGAGGAACAGGCAAGTCGATGGAGTAGTTGTTCTAAAGCTTGATCGCCTGTTTCGATCTCTTAAGCACCTAATCCAGACCTTGGAAGAATTCGAAGCTTTAAAGGTAAAGCTCATCGCAGTTCGCGACCAGGTGGATATGACAACACCATCAGGACGCCTATTTATTCAAGTGATCGGAGCTCTCGGAGAGTTTGAACGTGAACTAACCCGCGAGCGCGTGATCTTAGGGCTCGAAAACGCGCGAGCAAAAGGAAAAATTCTAGGCCGCCCGAAGACTCGCCCAGAAACCGAAATTAAAAAACTTCGTAAACAAGGATTAAGTTATCAAGGTATCCAAAATAAACTTAATGTATCAAAAGGCGCTGTCTGGAGGGCTTTACAGTGAGTCCAATAGTTTTTAGACATAAAAATTTTCGATTTTATTTTTTTTCAAATGAAGAACCAAGAGTTCATGTCCATGTTGAATCACCGCATGGCGAAGCTAAATTTTGGCTTGAGCCTGTCGTTGCGCTTGCAATGAGCCAAGGATTTTCAAAAAAGGAAATATTAGAAATTCAAAAAATAGTGGAGAAAAGACAAGATGAATGCAAAAAGAAATGGGAAAAGTTCTTCTCAAAGCAAAAGTAGACCGGAGATTTTAAATATTTCTCCGTTCGGCATGTGGGTTTTAATGAATAAAAAAGAGTATTTTATCGATTACTCCCGTTACCCTTGGTTCAAAGAAGCTAATATGCGGGAAATCGGGAATGTTAATATTATTGGATTCAATTCGGGTTTGCATTGGCCGGATCTCGATATTGATGTTTCAGTCGAAGCCCTAGAAAACCCTGAGCAGTTTCCACTGATCGCAAACATGCCTCCACGGAAGAAAAAAGCAAAGGTGTTGGCGTCGTTACCTGCAAAGAAAATTAAAAAACAGGATGAGGCGGCTTGAATATTTAAAATGGTAAAAATGTGAAAAAAGCTAAAATATCGTTTCGAGTAATTGGTGATTCCGGTCCACTGTCAATTTCATGGTTTGATGGAGCAAAAGGCGACGCAGTTGAAGCAAAGAATGGCATCGGCGTAGGATTTTTTTCTACTGACGGAGA
>CAIPFQ010000070.1 GCA_903864395.1 uncultured Chlamydiae bacterium
CGGAACTTTTAACTTAAGTACGGTTTCCATTTTTTCCTTGACAAGCACCTTAAAGACCTCGATTTCCTCATCGGGCGCTTCAAAGATCAGCTCATCGTGAATTTGAAGCACCATACGCCCCTTTAGATTTTTTTTGACAATGACCTGATCGATTTCAATCATGGCGATTTTGATGAGATCCGCAGCCGTGCCCTGAAGAGGTGTGTTGATAGCGAGCCGCTCAGCCGCAGCGCGAAGAGCTGGCTGGTTGCTGTGCATGTCGGCAATGGGTCTTTGCCTGCCTGTCAATGTTGTCGCAACGCCCGTGGCGCGGGCAGATTCTTTGCAAGATTCTAGGTAATTGCCGATTTTAGGATATCGCTCGAAATATTTTTTAATGAATTCAGAGGCCTCTTTTAAGGAGATGCCGATCTGTTTTGAGAGGCTCAAAGGCCCTTGTCCGTATAAAATGCCAAAATTTACTGTTTTTGCGATGCTGCGCATTTCGGGGGTTACCATCGCGGCATGGATATCGTAGACGAGTGAGGCGGTGTGGACATGAATATCTTGTTTGTTGTGAAACGCGTGAAGCAGTTCTGGATCTTCGCTAAAATGGGCGAGGATGCGCAGCTCGATCTGTGAGTAATCGGCCCCAATAAAAGAAAAGTGAGGTTGTTGTGGCTTAAAGCAAGCGCGAATTTTAAGGCCCTCAACGCTTCTCACGGGAATATTTTGAAGGTTGGGATCTTGGCAGGAAAGCCTTCCTGTCGCCGTTGCGCTTTGATTGAAGGTGCAATGGATTCTGTGGGTCTTTGGGTTGACAGAGAGGGGAAGAGCTTCTCCATAGGTAGAGCGAAGTTTTTCAAGAGCGCGATATTCAAGGAGATCGTTTGCGATGGGGTGTTTCTTAGCAATTTCTTCGAGAACATCAGCCCCTGTTGAGAATGCTGTTTTTTTAGAGCCAGGGGCTTTGATTTTTAGCGTCTCGAATAAAACCTCGCCCACCTGCATGGGAGAGTTTAGATTGAACTCTTTGCCCGCTGCATGAAAAACTTTCTTCTTAAGAATTTCGAGCGCATGGACCAGTTTTGTTTTTTGTGCTTCAAGCCTCTCCACATCGAGATAAATTCCATAGCGCTCCATCTTCGCTAAGACGGAGAGGAGAGGAAGTTCCAGATCATAAAGGAGATTGCTTAGATGTTTTCTCAAAAGCTCTTTTTCAAAAAGCTCTTTGAGCTTACCGATGGTATCGGCTCTCTCGCAGCTATATTGGACGATTTTTTCTAAAGAGGCTTCCTTTAGAGAAATTCGATGTTTTCCTTTGCCAAGAAGAGTTTCTAAAGACATGTTTTCGAGGTGGATTTTTTCAGAATTAAGAAAGTCGAGATCATGATGTTTGGATTGCGGCGCAAGAAGATAAGAGGCGAGCATGGTATCGAAGGCAATGTTTTTGAGCTCGCACCCCGCGCTCTTTAAAACATGCCAATTGTATTTGCTGTCGTGTCCGTAGAAGGCGCAAGGTGCGTGAGAGAAAAAATGGCGGAGAGCGTCAAGAAAAACAGAAAATTTCCCAGAGCAAGGGATGTAAAAGGCCTCGCTTGACCCACTGGCTAAGCTGAGTCCGATGAGCTCGGCGCTCATGGGGGAGTCTCCGAAAGCGGTGACGCAAAGAGCCACCTCTTTTGCGCAAGAAAGTTTTTTGAGGGTCTCGTGGAGCTTTTCTTCTTCATCAATGAGTAAAAAGGAAGCGTTTTGCCGCTCTAGCTTCGCCTCTTTTTTTTCTGCATGCAGCAAAGAGAGAAATTTCATCTTCTGATAAAATTCGTTTAATTTAGGAAGATTGGGTTCTTGGATTCGATACGATTCTTTGTTTTTAGGAATTTCGACATGGGTGTTGAGGGTCGCAAGCTCTCGGCTCATAAGTGCCGCTTTTTTATGCATGCGGAGCCTTTCTTGTTTCTTTTCTCCTTTGACCTTGTCTAGGTTGGCCAAGAGATGGTCTAGCGTTCCGAACTCTTCTAAAAGCTCTACTGCGGTCTTGGGGCCCAATCCCGGCACCCCTGGAATGTTATCAGAGGCATCTCCAACAATGGCGAGATAATCGAGCACTTGATCGGGGCGGATGCCGAACAGTTCTTTGACCTTTGCCGCATTGACAAGCGTATTTTCTTTATGCGCATGAAGCATAAAAGTGTGATCGTCGATGAGCTGCATGAAATCTTTATCGCTCGAACAGATGGAGGCTTTGAGAGAATGTTTTTTTGTCCATACAGCAATCGTTGCGATTGTGTCGTCTGCTTCCACCCCTTCAATGCAAAGTGTTGGAATGCCGATCAGAGAGCACCAGTGGAGCGCTAAGGGAAACTGAGACAAAAGATCTTCAGGAACTTCCTTTCTGTGGCTTTTGTATTCAGCATAGACAACTCTACGCGATTTTTTATTATCGGGCCCATCGAAAACGCACACAAGGTAGTCTATAGAAAAATCTTTCCTCAATTTTTGGATGGAGCGGATAAAACCGAAAAGAGCCCCTGTCGATTGTCCTTTCCCATTGCTCATAGACCCAATGGCATAGTAGGAACGAAATAGAGTGTTGATCGCATCAACGATATAAATTGTATCCATTAGTTAGGCATATAGAGGTAAGCGAATGGTTCTTGAATCTTGGGCTGGCCAAAATCAAAGCGATGCTCTACTTTGCCACTACAAAGAAGGGAGGCTCCCGCAGAGAGACCGCGCATCCAGTCAAATTTAGGTTGGAGCTCAACGACTTGATAAGCAGAAGAGGGATCAATTTTTGCCTCTTCTAAAAGAGCGAGGAGAGCTTCATTTCGATTCGCGTTGGCCTGATCGATATAGCCATACTTTTGTGCAAGGATTGGGTCGAATACGTGGGCGCCATATTCGTGAATGAGTTTAGTTTTATCCAAACGAGGCCGCGCCTCTGTCACAACTTGGACAAATTGATCGTAAAAATAAGCGGTGAGCGCTTTATAAGAGGCGTCTTCTCCTTCTTTCCATGGGCGATAAGGGGTCATTGCGTCTTTATCGAGCCCCTGAGTCAGGGTGCGCGATTGAACGCCGATTTTTCCAAGGGTTTCTGAAATATTGAAAAAAGGGCCGAGAATCACGCCGACCGATCCGATGACGGAGGTGGGGCTGCCATAGATCTTGTCGGCAGATGCAGCGATATACATCCCTCCAGAGGCGCAAAGACCTTCGACGTAGGCGTAAATAGGAATTTTGTATTTTTCTTTGTAGGCTTTGAGCATTCGATAAATTGCATCGGAATCTGAAACCGTACCCCCTGGGGTATTGAAATGAATAAAAATGCCCTTGACTCGATCATTTGAAAGATACGCAGTGCGAGATTCGATAAGGATGTCTTCTATGGTTTCGGAGGTAACGCCTCCTGGGTCTCCAATGACGCCGTGAATTTTAATTTGGAGAATCGCAGGAGCCTCTTGCGAAACGAGCTCTCTTTTATTTTCAGCGTCCGGGACGATGGAGATTGTTGTTTTTGGTTCAATTGGGATGTTGCCCGTAAGAGCGAAATAAACGAAGGAGATCGCGAAAAGAGAGAGAAATAGACCGCAAATTGCGAAAAATGTTTTGAACAGGCTGCGAAATGCGGAAACAAAAATAGATTCGTTGGATGTTTGCATGGAGAAGTTCCTTTGGAGGTGGCTGCTTTTTCTTAGGTTACTAAAAACGGATTAATTTGGACAGTAGGCTGAACTCGACTTAAATAACGCCCCCGAGAACAAACATCCCGAGGCATCCAACCCAAAAAAGTTGCAAAGTCGAGATCTTGCTTACCTATAAGAAAAACTTTCAATGGGAATTATTGAGCTCTTAAGCCTTTCAAAGGCTCTGCGTACCTTGCCCACAGAGATAAAGGTTTTCCAGTATCGGTCTCGAAGTCTAAAGCCGCTGAGATTCGGAATCCAAGGGCTTGGATAGACGACAGCCCCTTTTGTAAAACTGGGCGCCCACATTTTTGCAAAACTTTCTTTTCGGGAAAAGGTCAATGTAGGAATGCCAAGGGCAGAGGATAGATGCCCGAGACCTGAATCATTGCCGATTAAAAAGCCTGATTCATAGAGATAATCAGCGAGGCAGCGCAGTGTAGGAAATACAGGGAGAGAAAACCCCAAAGAGAGCATTTCGCTCCATTCTTCTCTTTCTTGGGAACTCCCTAGGGCAAACGCAATCTCATGTCCCTCTTCTTGTAAATAGAGGGCGAGTTTGACAAATTTTTCGCGCGGCCAGTTTTTCGTCCGTCGAGAACTGGTTGGATGAATCACAATTCGCTCGGGGCATTTGCGATGAATGAGTCCGATGGGAGGAATGAATCCGCTGCTGCGCGTAATTTTTGGAAGTCGTAAAATCGAGGCACAAAAGACTCTGAGATTTTCTGCGACAGAAAGCTTTGGGTTGGTCAAACAATCTGAAAAATACGGCTCGTTGACGATGTTTTTGGAGGGCATCATGTAGATGACATGCACCCGATCGGGAAAACGTCTTTTCCCCTCCTCCACGAGACGGAGAAGAAACGTATTTTGATCGTTATAAGCAATAAAAAAATGATCATAAGCATTTAAGACATCATAGATCAAGGAGAGACTTGGATAGAGAAGCGCGTTGAGTTGTGGCAGCCATTCTTGGAGCTGACCAAGAGTGTTATGATACGTGTCGACATGCCAGCCATTGAGATGAAGCTGATTGGATAAAACAAAGAAGTTAATGCCATCTCCAAGACCTGGAGGACAAAAAACGGCGGCTTTCAATCCCATGCCGTGAGAGTATACACTCTTGTCTAAAGAGTGTCAAAATCCCCAAGTTGTATAGCTTGGGGTTTTTTCTTCGATCGGGCTATTAGAATCCAGCACCGAAAGAAAATTCAGCCGAAGGGCCTGGTCGCGTTACAGACATGCTGCTTGCGATTGTAGCTTGGCTGACAGTGATTTCAGCAAATGTACGAACAGCGGCTTTACGGAAAAATTCCATGCCTGTTGTTGCATTTGCGATCACGCCTTCAAAGCTGCGGCTATTTTTTGTTTCCATGCCGCCCCAAGCGAGACCAGCTCCTGCATAGTAAGCAGTCTCTGCATTATCTGCATTGAGATAGTAAAGATAGGTGACTTTTGGGAGTGTCCAAAAGAAGCTATCTGTTGTTTGATTCAGCCCTTTGCTGCTGCTGTAGTTTGCAGAAATATCGAGCGCGCCTTGTCCTGCCGCCATGCGGTATCCCACGCCGAGGCCTGGAACCACTTGTACGGATTTTACAGATTGTGTTGGGTAAGAATCTGCTGCCGCAACGCGAAAATAAGAAAAGCCTGATTTTGGCGTGTTTTCTTCCATAATGCGTGGTGCATTTATGGAGAAGTTCGACATTGTGTTAGACACAGATGGTTCACTCGCATTTACGAGAGCTGCAGCTGCTAAGAGCATGCTTGTGATTGTCTTTTTCATTCAAAACTCCTGGTTTAAGGATTATCCATTATGTACGAAAAGAGAAATCTTATGCAAGAACAATCTAAGATTTTATGTGGTGGGCACCATTTTTCACTTGGCGAGCGAGCGGTGATTTGATAGGTGAAAAAATCGCGAATCTTATACGAATTGCAGCTGCGACAGCAAGCCGAGGAAAAAATCTCGCGACCAAACGTCAATCTTTCTGTTATCTCGCAATGCTGTCAACTTAGCTCGACTTTGCAACTTTTTTGGGTTGGATGCCTCGGGATATTTGTTCTCGGGGGTGTTATTTAAATCGGGAAGGGGTTAAAAACCCCTGCCTGATGTCTAGAAAAAATGAACATACTGGAAGTCTCTGAGTATTTGGATCGACTTTCTTTCGAGGGAACCTGCAACACTCCACGGTCATAAGAGAGCCTAAAAGGGGCAATTATTTTCGGCTAAGACTCGATGTTGCGGCGCACCATTTGCACTTGGCGACCGAGCGTTTCGTTCGCGGTGATTTGATCGGCAATTTTTTTCCAAGCATGCAAAAGCGTTGAATGGGTTTTCCCACCGAAGGAATCGGCAATTTTCATGAGCGATTCATCCACCATTTCTTTAGCTAAGTACATCGCGACTTGGCGGGCGAGAGCGATTTCTTTATGACGCGATTCGCCTTTGATATCGGCGACGCGCAGCTCAAAGACGGCTGCCACGCTTTTTAAAATTGTTTCCACGGAAATCTTTTTGCTTGGCGCATTGGATTGGAACATTTCGCTGAGAATTTTTTCCACAACCTCTTTATTGAGGTTCGAATGCTCTAGCCGAGAGTGGGCACAGAGACGATTGACAGCACCCTCGATTTGTCTCACATTATTATAAATATGCTCTGCGATGAAAAAGGCAATTTGACTCGAGATATTCATCCCTTTGAGTTCGGATTTATGCTTGATGATCGCGACCCTTGTTTCTAAATCGGGAACGCCCATGTGAGCCACAAGACCCCATTCCATTCTCGCTACTGTGCGCTCCGAAAGTTGCAATTGACCAGGGGGTTTATCGGAGGCGATGACGATTTGTTTGTTTTGGTTTAGCAGGGTTTCAAAGGTATTGCAAAACTCTTCTTCAAAATTTGTTCGATCCTGAAGAAATTGAATGTCGTCGATGAGTAAGATATCGAGATTGCGATAAAATTTCTTCATTTTGTCAATCGACTTGGCTCGTAGATTGTCTACGATATCGTTGATGAACGCCTCAGTGGTAATCGATTGCACTCGTAAGTTCTTATGATGCTCAAGGGCATAGTGACCGATGCTATGGAGCAAATGCGTTTTGCCGAGCCCTACGCCCCCATGAATAAAAAGAGGATTGTAGGATTTTCCTGGGCGAGAGGCGACGCCGACCGCTGCCGATTTGACGAATTGGTTGGAAGATCCTTCAATAAAATGGTCAAAGGTATAGAGGGGGTTGAGTTTGAGATGCACAGAGGAAATCTCTGGCGTAATTTCTATGGCTTCTTGAGACTTAAAAGAGGGCTTTTCTGGAGTGTTTGCGATGACAAAGCGAATCGCAGGTTCTCCTGAGCCTTTGAGAGGTAGAAAATCGGCGAGGATTTCTCGGAAATTTTCTAATAAATATTCTTGGACGAAAATGTTGGGGACTTCAAGAATGACCTCTTCATAGGTCGCTTCGATGCAGCGAATGGGAGCGATCCAATTTGAAAATTCAGCGGCAGAGCAGCGCGATTCAATAAATTCGACAAATTGCACCCACCCGTTCTTGACTTCACATTCTAACATCAATTTTTTTCCCAGTGTTTTCTCAGGTTAACAGGAGAGGTGCTAGGCGAGCAAGGGGAATTTCTAAATGAGAAGAACTTCTGTGGTTTGCCGATGTGGCGGCGTGCAATGAAGATTTGGCACAAAAGGGACGATGGAAAAATGTTTGGCAAGAACCTCTTCCATCTGAGCCAAACGCACCTCGGGCGTACATCCGTATTCTTTGAGGCGAGTGAGGAATGCGTTATGCGGGCGATCTTTTCGATACATAGGGCGCTTTGACGGTAAAAAGAGCATCTCCATAGTTGCTGGATCAAAATCCCAAAGAAATGAGGTGTGATGGAGCCAACGCTCCTTGCGAATGTATTGCGCGTTGCCTCCGCACTTTTTTTCGCCAATACAATAGTCGTTTTCTCTCAAATGAAAATTTGGAATGTTCCATGCTGAAGCATACAAGCCAGCCGTCCATTGCAAAATAGGCTCAGGAAAGGGGGCTATATGGAGATCTTTTTTCGCAATAAGCAGAGAGATAAACAGAGTATTTTGATCGACGATCACCGTTCCGCCCCCACTAAATCGTTTGAGGATCTCGATTCTTTGCGCGCGCGCTTTTTCTATGTCGATGAGTTGCTCTATTTGCCCCGAGATCCCCATCACAATCGTTTTTTTTGATCCAAAATTCATGAGGCAAAAATTCTTTTCGTCCGTGCGCAAAAGCGCCTCTTCGAGGCGTAACTGTTCGAGAATGGAGGTGTTTTGCAAGCGAATCAGGTGGAGATTAGGAAGCATGGGCTTTTTGGAGAGCGATGCGTAGGATGGAAATATCTGCCGGCGAAAGGCCTGAAATTCGGGAGGCCTGCCCCAGATTGCTTGGGGTGAATCGGGTGAGTTTTTCTTTCGCCTCTGTCCGTAGCCCCACTACGTTTTGATAATCAAAGGGGGAAGGGATCGCAAACGCGTCGAGATGTTTTAGTTTTTCGATCTCTTTTTGCTGTCTTTCAATGTAGCCCGCGTATTTTAAATCTGTTTCGATTTGTTCGTTGATTTCATGGCCAAAATCGAAGACGTCTTCTGGATATTTTATGAGAACTTTTTGATAGTCCCAATCGGGGCGGCAAAGAAGCTGCGCGAGGCTTGTCGATTTTTCATCGAGGGCCCGATGCTTTTTTTTAAGCCTTTCTGTTTCGCTGAGAATCGTTTCTTGCTTGCTTACAGCTTTTTCGTATTGCTCCTGCGATACGCAGCCGAGGCGGTAGGCTAAAGGGCGCAGCCGAAGATCGGCGTTATCTTGCCTGAGAAGAAGCCTATATTCCGCGCGGCTTGTAAACATCCGGTACGGCTCTGTTAAATCAAAGCGAATTAAATCATCGGTCATGACACCGAGATACGCCTCGCTCCTCTTTAAAATCAAAGGCTCTTTTTCCAATACTTTGGCTGCCGCGTTGATCCCAGCGAGGATTCCTTGCCCAGCCGCCTCTTCATAGCCCGTCGTTCCGTTAATTTGCCCTGCGAGAAAAAGCCCTTCGACAATCTTTGTTTCCAATGTAGCGCGAACCTGATCGCTTTTAACAAAATCGTATTCAATGGCGTAGGCAGAGCGCATGATTTCTGCCCTCTCTAGTCCAATGACGCTCCGAATCATCTCTAGCTGAACATCAAAGGGAAGGCTGGACGAAAGACCGTTCACGTAAATTTCGTTTGTGTCTAGCCCCTCAGGCTCCAGAAAAACTTGATGCCGCTCTTTGTCCGCAAAGCGAACCACTTTATCTTCAATAGAAGGACAGTAGCGAGGCCCTACTCCCTGGATGACGCCCGCGTAAAGAGGGGATCTGTGAAGATTGTTCTGGATGATTTCATGCGTTCTCGGCGTTGTGTAGGTCATGTGGCAAGAAACTTGGGGCATTTTTGTCTCTGGAGCATCGTAAGAAAAAAAGACGCTCTCATCGCCAGGCTGCTCTTCACAAAGAGCAAAATTTACGCTCCGTCGATTAATGCGAGGAGGCGTCCCTGTCTTGAGTCTTCCTAAACGAAATCCGAGATTTTCTAGACAAGGGGAAAGCCCCATGGCGGCTTTGTCTCCGCCTCGACCGCCTGAAAAGTTTGTCTGCCCGATGTGGAGGAGGCCTCGCATGAAGGTGCCAGACGAGAGGACAACGGCCTTTGCCCGATATTCAATCCCTTCGAGGGTTCGGACACCGACAATTTTATTGTTTTCCACGAGCAGTGTTTCAGAAGTGCCTTGTTGAATCTCTAAGAGAGGCGTCTGCTCTAGGCGAAATTTCATTTCTAGAGCGTAAGCCGCCTTGTCGGCTTGGGATCTAGGAGAGCGCACGGAGGGGCCTTTCGATGCGTTGAGCATCCGAAATTGGATGCTGCGGCGATCGGCGACTTTTCCCATGAGACCGCCAAGGGCATCGATTTCTCGAACAATATGCCCTTTTGCCGTCCCTCCAATTGAGGGATTGCAGCTCATTTTGCCGATTGTATCGAGATTCATCGTCAGAAGCAGGGTTTCGGCACCCATTCGAGCCGCTATATGAGCCGCTTCGCACCCAGCATGCCCTGCTCCAATGACGAGCA
>CAIPFQ010000071.1 GCA_903864395.1 uncultured Chlamydiae bacterium
CCAGGAATCCCGACTCTTTTCAAGCCATTGTAATGTTTTGTCTGGTCTCGATGGCAGAGAATAGTCCGATGGTTTTACATTCATAGTCCTCCTCAGGTTTGAAGTAAGGAAAAGAGTATAAATGAAGGCATGACGCATGGAAAGTGGAATCTTTACTTGATGCAAAAATTATCAGAAACTAGGCGATTCCTGACACGCCACAGCAATGGTATTTTTGTCTTCAAATACAAAGCATAAACTTTGTATTTTCGATCTTGAATATCAGAATCTAATTTTAGAAGTCGCCCAAGGAACTGTGTCAAAAAAGGACATTGCTAAATTCTTTCGCAAAATTATACACAAATGACCTCAAACGTTGCAAAGTCGAGTTTAAACTCGCTCGCAGGGTCGACCCGCATTTTGCAAAAGATCAAACAGCTCTTTATTAAGATAAAAATTTTCTTTTTTGACTTTTTCCTTAGTTAACAATCCAATTTTCATCAGTTGTTTCAAATATTTCGCAGCCGTAGCTCGATTCACACCTAAATCCCGTACAATAAAATCGATTTTCGTATAAGGATGTGAGAAAAGATTATTCAATAAATCCTGACTATATATCCTTGGAAGCTCTTCACGTATCTTATGCTTATGTCGTTGCATTAAATCTTTTATACCATAGATTAATCGTATTGTTTGGCGTGAAATTCGTTCAACTCCTTCCAAAATATATATTATCCATTGTTCCCAAGCTTGATTAGTACGCACTAATTGCAATAAACGATAATACTCATTTTTTGTTTGATTGATATAACGAGAAAGATAAAGAACAGGGATATCTAGAAGATTATTTTTCACCAAGTAGAGAATATTGATGATACGCCCCGTCCTTCCATTGCCATCATAAAAAGGATGAATGCTTTCAAACTGGTGATGAATCACCGCCATCTTCACGAGCGAATCGAGATCACTTATTGTATCATCATTAATAAATTTTTCTAAGTCGTTCATAAGCAATAGAATCTGACCCCCATCTTGCGGAGGGCGATAGACAATCTCGCCAGTCCTGTCGTGCTTAAGTTCAGTACCAGGAAGCTTTCGAAATCCCGCACTACTTGCTCCCAAAGTCTCTTGAATTTCCAAAATATTATTATTTGTCAAAAGACCTGTCTTTTTAACTGTTTTATACCCTTTGCGTAAAGACTCCGCATAACTACGCACCTCCTTGGTATCCAGACTCCAAAATCCTCTAGCAAGAACCTCACTTTTATAAAGCTCGTCATGGGTGGTGATAATACTTTCAATCGCTGAACTTTCTTTAGCCTCCTGTAAAGAGAGAGAATTAATTAAAATATTTTGATTTGGAATAATACCTCCCACTCCTTTCAGTTCAGCCAATGCTTGGTGCGCCTTCATCAACTTTTTCAATACAGGTTTAGTCTCTAATTCAATAGATAGGGGGAGCAAGGGGGGGGAATAATTCATCACATTGACGACGCGGAAACCCCGACCTTTAGGTCGAGGAAGGAAGCCTCGCTCCTTATGTTAAATTTTTAAGGAAAGAGATTTTGCTCTCATCCACAATACAACAGTGTACCTTGGTTCAATATTTTAATTCAAAGAAAAACAGAGGTTTTCTGCGCATGTCCATCGACTCATGTACAAGAAACAGAGGTTTTCTGCACATGTCTTCCCGACGAGCACGCAATTTGACAAAGCCGTAATTAAGCGCAAGGGGGCAGTGGGGGACAATAAGAACCTTATCCCCAACCTGTCTATAATCTTCACCCTATAGCTGCATATTATGGTAGACGGCATCGACATCGTTTATATTTTCTAGCCACTCAATCAAAGCCATATTCTGATCTGCCTGTTCCTCTGTCACTTCAACCCATCCTTTCGGGCGCATCGCAAGCTCCGCTTCCTCACACTGGCCCCCCGCTTGCGCAATCGCAGCTTTCAGGGCGCAAAATACATCGACAGGGGTAATCACCAAATACGCGTCGTCCTCGACAATCAAATCTTCAGCCCCGCTGTCTGTCGCAAGAAGAAATAACGCAGCTTCCTTCATAGATGTTTTTGTCACACGAATCACGCCGCGCCGATCGAAATTATAAGACACTGCGCCTGGCGTTGCAAGCGTGCCTCCGCGCTTATTGATCGCAACGCGAATATCAGAGGCAGCGCGGTTCTTATTGTCCGTCATCGCCTCAACAATCAAACCCACTCCACCATACCCATAAAGCTCATAGACCACTTCGACATAATCTTGTGTATCCGATGAAGAGGCCTTTTTAATATTGCGCTCCACGCTGTCAATCGGCAAATTCGCCTCTTTGGCTTTCTGAATCGCTGTGCGCAGCTTGCTATTCATCTTTGGATCCGCCCCCCCCTGCTTAACAGCGGAAATAATTTCCTTCATGACGCGGCTAAAAATTTTTCCCTTCTTTTTATCCGCCCGGTCCTTGCGGTGCTTAATATTTGCCCATTTACTATGACCAGCCATGTCAACCTTTTAGTGATTTCTGCATCATAATTTTATTGCGGTATCCACCATTTTCTTTCACAAAATTTCGGTGGAGCCCGTAGAAACTAAATCCCAATCGCTCATAAAGGCGAATCGCTGGGTTCCCCTCATAAACCTCAAGGTGCAAAAGTTCCAACCCAAATTTGTCTTTTCCTAAAGATTCCAATGCCCGAATCAATGTTTCCCCGATCCCTTTTCCCCGATGCGGCTCATCCACGATGATAGCAAATAAACATTGATGCGCCAATTTTTTATAAGGCTGTAAATAAAGAGTAGCCACCCCGCAAGGCACTGAGTTCCACAAAGCCACTAAGGTCGCTCCATGCTTTCTATAGCTCATCCAAATACGCGCAGCATCTTCAATCTCGCGGCGGTCAGCCAGAGGAAACCAAGAAAGTGCCCCTGGCTGCGATAGCCATTCGACAAGATATTTTTCGTCCGCCTCTTCGGCCAAACGCAGTATTAAAGGCAGCTCCGCGTCCATCAAAAAAAATGCTCCAATAAAAGTCTGGCTCTCTCCTTGCCATTCCAATGCATAAAATTTTCCTGCCGAGCAAAAAGCTGAAACCCCACCTTTTCGAGCAGAGGCAAAAGATCGCTCGGCTCAAAAAGCTCCACATGCACGCTCTCAAGGCGAAACTTTGTTTTTCCTAGATGGAGAATGTTTTTTAACATCGAAGCACCGATCCCTTGGCGCCTATACGCTGGATCGACAAGCAGATAAAAAGAACAATGGTGCGCCACTTTTTTATAGGGCATCAAAAACAGAGTGCTGATCGCACAGGGAACCCCTTTCCAGGTTCCCGTAAGGCTCGAGGCAATTTGGGAAAAAGCGATCCAATTTTTCAAAGAGCCCTCTTTTTCATCGGGAGCAAAAGGAAAAGGGTCGCTCCCCCCTTCTACAGAGACCCAACGAGAGAGAAAATCATAATCTCCTTCCTCAGTAAAGCGAATATCAAAATCAGATGAGAGGACCATTGTTTATCCAAAAGATTTTAGGTAAGCAAAAACAAACGGATCTATTTCTCCATCCATAACAGACTGTATATTTCCTATCTCTAACTTTGTTCGCGTATCCTTCACAAGCGTATAGGGCTGAAAAACATAATTGCGAATCTGACTGCCCCAGGCGTTTTCCTTTTTTTCTCCGCCAATGGCTGCTAACCTCTCTTGCCTCTCTCGCACCTCTTTTTCATAAAGCTTTGATTTTAACATCTTCATACAAGCCTCTCGATTCTGAATTTGGCTCCGCTCACTTTGACAAGAAACAACAATCCCTGTGGGAATATGCGTCATACGCACCGCAGAATCGGTTTTATTCACGTGCTGACCGCCTGCGCCAGAGGCGCGGAATGTATCGACCTTCACATCGTCCACGCGCACCTCCACGGGAGCCTCTTCGATCATAGGCACGACATCCACCGAGGCAAAGCTCGTATGGCGCTTCGCGTTCGCATCGAAAGGAGAGATCCTCACCAAGCGATGCACCCCTTTTTCCGACTTACAGTAGCCGTAAGAGAACGCCCCAGTCAATCGAAACGAAATGCTTTTAATCCCCGCCACATCTCCATCCAGCCGATCGACGATCTCCACCGTCCATCCTTTTCTCGCGGCGTATCGCTGATACATCCGAGAGAGCATCAACGCCCAGTCGCAAGATTCAGTGCCGCCTGCGCCCGCGTTAATCTCAAGATAACAAGAAAGCGCATCCAACTCCCCGCCTAACATCCTTCGCATTTCTAGCTCGCTTAAGCGTCTCTCCACTTCAGTCAGAGAAGACAAGAGCTCTTTGACCAACTCGCTATCCCCAATGGCACTTGCCTCAGGAAGGAGATCTTTTATATCTTGAAATGCTTTTCTCACTTCTTGGCAAGGAATCGTCCATGCTTTCAATTGAGACACCTCGTCGATCACCTTTTTCGCAGCTTCGCTATCATCCCAAAAATCGAGCGCGCTCATTTTCTCTTCAAGCTCTATGACCTCTTTTTCTTTGCTAGCGAGGTCAAAGACACCTCGACATTGCGTCTAAACGCTCTTCAATTTCTTTCAACGTATCTTCTGATCCAAATTGCATAATTTCTCTCTATCCGTTTCACCCGACCTAAGCTAGTATGGCTCGACGCCTATTTTTTCAGATACCATTTTTTTTGTCCGATCACAAATTGATCTTTCCTTTTTTTCGGATAACAGGAATAATGAAAGAATGGGGGCTCTGTAATGATTCATGAATTCGTCAAAAAAATTTGCGCAGAATTATCGATCCCTCCAGCAACACAAACAGATTCAAAAAAATTATATCAATTAAAACTGGGGCAAAGGACAGCCATCGACTGTGTCGACCTTCTTCCTGGACTCGCACTGCGCGCCAATATGGCTCCCATCCCAAGCCATCGCAAGGAAGATTTATTTGTTTATATAATGCGCGCCAATCTTCTAGGACAAGGAACAAGTCGATCGCGCATCGGCATTAATGCGACAGAGAAAAGCTTGACACTCTCCCTCGGCATCCCCTATGAACTAAATTATCGCTCTTTTAAAGAGGCTTTCGAAGAATTCGCCAATCACCTAATCTATTGGCGCGAGGAAATCGTAAAATTTGAACAAAATCAACCCCCGTATTAACTGAATATGACGGCACACCTAATTGCAGAAGACGGCCCTCACAAAGGTCTTTTTCTTAACCTAACGAAAAATGATGAATGGATCATCGGGCGCGATCCAAATACGGCCTCATTTGTTATCGAAGACGACACCGTTTCTAGAAGGCACGCCCATTTTTTCAATGAAAGCGAGGGCATCTATCTCGAAAATCTCAGCAGAGTCAACCCCACTTTGATCAATGACGAAAGAATCCATGGAAAAGTTCTCCTAAAGCCGGGAGATAAAATTCAAATTGGGCAAACAATTTTTCTTTTTTCCGAAGACGAGCTCCCTGAAATTTCTCTGCAAAGGGAAGGGCAAGAGAGCGAAGACAAAGAAGAAGACTTTGTTCCCAAAGAAGACGCTCACGATACAATTTTCGAAGACGAGGAAGAAGATTTTTCTTCCCCCTCATTTCTTCTTTCAGAGACTCCCTTCATTTTAAAGGTGATCTCAGGGCCTAACGCTGGAGCGGAAATCAGACTGGAGAAAGGGCTCTCCTACACAATGGGAAAAGATCCCGATTCTTGCGACATCATTTTTCAAGATCTCAGCGTCTCTCGCACCCATGCGTGCCTTGCAATCTCTCAAGAAGGAACTATCGAATTAGAGGACCTTGGCTCTAAAAACGGCATCCTCGTTAATGGGATCACCCTCACAGAAAAACAACGCATTCAACCTGACGATATGATCTCCTTAGGAACCACAGTATTTCTCATCATCGATCGAGCAGCACCTCAAGAAACCATTCATTCCCCCGCTCTCCCTATTTATGAACAGCCAGAGCCAGAGCCTCTTTCAGAAAAGGCTCTTCCCGAAGATCTTTTACAAAATGAAGTCCAACCAAACGATTGGAAAAAAGAGCCGATCCCCACAAAATACTTAGTCGCCGCAGCGTCCTTTCTCACAATGTTTCTCATTGTTTTTCTCTCTTTTTTCTCCTTGTTTAAGTCTGGGCCCGTAGAAACAATGCGCAAAGAGCCTATCAGCTTGATCGCAAAAGCTCTAGACCCATTTAAAGGGATCCAATTTTCTTTTAATCCCGCAAGCGGCAAGCTCTTTCTTGTAGGGCATGTGCTAACCGCCGTCGAAGCGCAAGAAATGCGCTTTCGCATTAGCGAAATTGATTTCATTCACAGCCTCGAAGACAATGTCGTCATCGACGAGAGCATAAACAAAACCATGAACGATGTTTTAAGCTCGAACCCGCTTTTTCGCTCTGTTGCCATTAGCTCTATCCTGCCAGGGAAATTCGTGGTGACAGGATATTTAGAGACAAATGACGCGATGCAGCAGCTCAATGAATCTCTTTTAGTGAATTTTCCTTCCCTCGATCGATTGGAAAACCAATGCGTTGTAGGAGATATGCTGCGCGCGCAAGTGCAGTCTATGCTCCAATCCAGCGGTTTTGTCACCCTCTCCTTTCAGTACGCCAACAGAGAGATCCTCCTTTCTGGCAATTACAGCGAGAAAAAGAGCGACGATTTTTTGGCCCTTTTAAAACAGATTAAAGCGATCCACGGGGTCTCAGGGATTAAAAATTATGCTCTTGCGGTCTCTCACAATGCAGCGGCGATCGATATTTCCCAACAATTTCAAGTCTCAGGCTCTGCCCTTTACGATAGCAAGGGCTATAACGCCATTATCAACGGGAAAATTTATGCAGTGGGAGACACACTCAGCGAAATGACCATCACGGAAATTGATTCGACGATGATTCTACTTGAAAAAGATGAAATAAGATATAGAATCAACTATACACGATAAAAAAGGAGAGATCTATGTTAGGAGTGAAAGAAGAAAAACCTCGAAAAGGCTTCGAATTTGATCTAGAAAGAAAAATAAAATCCGATCCAAGCGCAGCGAAGAAAATTTTCGAGAAAGCGGAGCAGCGGATCACAGAGGTCAAAAAACATTTGAGAGAAGGGGCCAATGAAAAAGCGTTTGACGCGCTTGGAACGATTCTTCATGGGTATACGGCTCTGCAAAAAGTATTAAAAAAAACACAGAAATAGGAGTTCATTACAATGTCAAGTTCCAGCAATAATTGCCCCCTCAACTTCACATCAATTATTCAAAGTTACAAAAAACTTCAAGCGAATCTTTCGTCGAAAATCAAGAAACTCGCAAGCAATATGTCTACTGCAAATCCAGGGGCATTTATTTTGCTTCAATTCCAAATGGCGCAAGTTGCGCAAGTTGGCGATTCAATCTCGAATTTAATTGCGAAAGTGAACTCAGTGATTCAAAACGCCGTATCGCAGATGAGCAAATAACGTTAAGGAGAGACTATGACACACTCATGGAAACATTACGAAGAGGACTGGCTCCTTTTTACAGAAGCGGGGTTCATCGCTGTGAACCAAGCAGACGAAGATGCTGCGCTAAAGCTATTTAAAGCTGGGGCTCTTCTCAATCCAGACAATGTTTTGCCTCAAATCGGCTTTGGATACTTGCACCTCCATAAGCTTGAGCTTAAACAGGCCGTCAAGGTGTTTGAAGACATTCTCAAAAAAGAGCCGGCCAATGAAATGGCAAAAACTTTTCTTGGGCTCTGTTTAGGACTCATGCCGGACAAAATCACTCAAGGAGAAGAAATCCTGAAGCAAACCTCTCATTCGCATGATGAAAGGATCAAGGATCTTTCCAATACAGCGATTCAATTTGTCGATACGTTTGTGAAACAGACCCCTGGCCCTGCAGGAAAAAGATAAAGAGCTTTTTTTATGACAATTCCAGCGAACCCGCCACTCCCTTTTTCTCCAGACAAAAGTCCTGATCGGATTACTCCGACCAAGCCTTTGGAGACAGACCTCACTAGCCAGCCTCATGGTGGCGAGCAAAAATTTTCTTCCTATATGGAGAAAGGCAATGCATCCATCGGCGCTCCAAAAGCCACAGCGCCGACGCCCCTCGAGCTATCTCCTCCCTCAGGAATGCAGAAAGCCCCTACATTCAACACGCTTCTTGCGCAAGCCAAAACAGCAAACGACACCCTCGGGGTCGTGGAAAAACATCTACAAACACCGAATCTTCAAATCAAGCGCTCTCAAGCGCATCTTCTCAAATCAAAGCTCTCAGACGCCCAGCAGCATGGTAAAGATGTTGCGGCAAAACTAGGCATTGAAACGCCGCCAGGGTCGCAGTCAGACCAGCCAGGCGCTCTTGGGCGTTTTCTCTCCTATGTCAACAGTGGGCAGGACCAATTCGCAGCCATTCAAAACAAGCTCAAGACGCTTTCAGCCTCTGGAGCGCAAATGAATCCCGCCGACATGATGCTACTTCAGGTCAAATTAGGGATGGCGCAACAAGAAGTTGAATACTCTGCGACACTTTTGAGCAAAATTGTCACTTCTATCTCACAACTTATGAACATTCAGTTGTAAATCTATGGAATTGCCCCCTTCATTCGATCAGCTTCTCCATCACCTCGAAGAGGTTGAGCTCACCACGGTTCATGGGCGCATTACCGAGGTGATTGGGATGCTCATTCGAGCCATTGTGCCTCAAGTGAAGATGGGGGAGATTTGCCTGATTAAACGAGCAGGCGAGCCTTTGGCAGCAGAGGTCATTGGCTTTACAAGAGACGAAGTTATTTTATCTCCTCTGGGAGACATGAATGGAATTGGCCCCTCGTCCGAGGTCATCCCTTTGCGAATGCCAATGCATATCAAGGTAGGCCCCGAACTTTTAGGACGGGTATTGAACGGCATGGGACAGCCCATGGATGAAGAAGAAAAAGGGCCTTTGCATCTTACGGAGTCGTACCCTATCATCAGCGCCCCCCCCGACCCGCTTAAAAGAGCCCTTGTCGAAGAGATCATCCCCGTAGGAGTGCGCTGCATTGATGGGCTTCTCACTTGCGGCAAAGGGCAGAGAATCGGGATTTTCGCTGCGGCAGGCGGCGGAAAATCGACACTTCTTGGAATGATCGCACGCAACGCAGAGGCCGATGTCAATGTGATCTCGCTCGTTGGAGAGCGGGGGCGCGAGGTTCTCGAATTTTTGCAAAACGATCTGGGTGTTGAAGGGATGAAACGCTCTGTCATCATTGTATCCACCTCGGATCAGGCAGCGCAAATGCGCTTAAACGCAGCGTATGTTGGCACCGCGATCGCCGAATATTTCCGCGATCAAGGCAAATCAGTCATCCTTATGATGGACTCTGTCACAAGGGTGGCAAGGGCGCTGAGAGAAATCGGTCTTGCCGCAGGAGAGCCCCCTGCGCGCGCAGGCTATACGCCCTCCGTATTCGCAATTTTGCCTCGCCTTCTCGAGCGATCGGGCAATTCAGACAAGGGATCTATCACCGCTTTTTATACAATTTTAGTCGCAGGCGATGATATGAACGAGCCTGTCGCAGATGAAGTGCGCTCCTTGCTCGATGGACACATTGTTTTATCGTCCGAGCTTGCGCGTCAATACCATTACCCAGCGATCGATGTACTCGCCTCTGTCAGCCGCGTCCTTGGCAATATTGTCGACAAAACCCAGCTCGAACAAATAGGCAAGGTGCGAGAAGTGTTGGCCAATTACAAAAAAAACGAACTGTTAATCCGCATTGGAGAGTATAAGGTAGGCTCCGATAAAAATGCCGATTTCGCTCTGAAATATATCGACAAAGTGAACCGTTTTCTCAAACAGCAAGTCACAGACAAAGCGCCCTTTGGCGAAACACTGAAAGCCCTAAAAACTCTATTTTCATGACAAGGGTGCCAGAATATCCTCTCGAAACACTCATCGCTGTGAAAAAAACTCGTTTTGATACA
>CAIPFQ010000072.1 GCA_903864395.1 uncultured Chlamydiae bacterium
GGTCTTCGCCAAGGCCATCAACTGCGTCACCGCGCCGACCAACGAGCCGTGCAACGAATGCCGCAACTGCCGCCAGATCACCGGCGGCATAGCCCCGGACGTGGTCGAAATCGACGCCGCCACCCACGGCGGCGTGGACGAGGCGCGTCGGCTCAAGGAAGACATAGGCTACGCGCCGCTGGAATGCCGCTACAAGGTGTTCATCATCGACGAGGCGCACATGCTCTCCAAGGCAGCGTTCAACGCGCTGCTCAAAACCTTGGAAGAGCCCCCAGAAAGAGCCAAGTTTTTCTTTGCTACCACAGAGCCACACAAAGTGCTGCCAACGATTTTGAGCCGCTGCCAACGGTTTGATTTGGGACGGCTTCAGGCAGGGCAAATCATTAAAAAGCTCACACAGATCGCTTCTGACCTCAACCGCTCAGTAGAATCGGAAGCTTATCATCTCATCGCGTCCTTTTCGGAAGGTTCTTTGCGGGATGCTGAATCGCTTTTCGACCAGATTCTTTGTTTTTCCGAAGGGGTTGTAACGGCCGAAGAAATTCGCACCTCTCTCGGGCTTATTTCTCAAGATTTGTTTTTTGCCCTCGACCAAGCGTTTTCAGAAGCTAAATGTGCATTTGCTTTCGAACTGGTGGATATTTTATTTTCCACAGGAAAAGATCTGTCTCGTTTTTATGAGCAGCTCATAGAACATGTGCGATTTTTAAGTGCGGCACGCATTCTCGATAAGAAAGGACTCAATCTTCCCGAAAATTTAGCAAATCGCTATGTAGAATCTTCGCGCCTCTACGCGCCCTCTCAATGCCTTTACCTGCTCGAGCATCTTTTAAAAGCGGAATCGCAGCTACAAAAAAGCGCATGTCAAAGAGTGGCTCTCGAATCGATCCTTTTACATTATATTCAAAGCCGCCACCGCGTGCCTGTAGAGGTCTTGGTGCGCAGATTAACAGAGATGCAGCAGCAGCTTAAGGAAGTTCAGTCAGGTGCTGGAGTGGCAGAGACAGGAGCGAGTGCGCAGATAATGCCAGCCCCCCTGGTCAAGACACAGCAATCTGTGGTAAAATCCACCCTACCGCCCGAAGTGCCGTCAACTCCTTCTAAGAAAGAGTTGACAGCAGTCACAACGGCAATGGACTCAGAAACTCTACTTCGCTTTACGGCTATTGAATTAGAAGGAACTTTAAAACATTAAAGGATTGTAAAATATGGGCAGCGGTTTTTCAAAAATGCGCAAACAAGCGCGTATGATGCAAACGCAGATGGATCAAATGAAAGAGACGATGCAGCAAACCCTCATAGAGGGAAGTGCTGGCGGCGGGCTCGTAACAGTGACTCTCAATGGGGAAAAGGATTTGAAAAAAATTCGCATCCAACCCGAGGTTTTGACAGATATCGATGGACTTCAAGATCTTATCGTCGCAGCTTTCGAGTCAGCCTCTCAAAAAATCGAAGAGCAGCGCGAACAAGCCACCCCTCGTACGTCTGGTTTTTAGCCAAAACAGTCGCACTCGTCCAAGTTAAAATGGTTTAAAATTTTCGAGACAATCGCTCTGTTTTTCGCCTCCTTTCACTTGGACTGTAAATTCTATGTCTTCTAAAAGAATGTCCATGAAATCGTGTAGTTTCTGCCTCAGAGTTTGTACAGAAATGTTTTTATACCAATGCGGATCTGGGTATTGAAATATAGAAGTCCTCTTAACCCAAGTTCAGTGACCTCCTCTATAAGGAATCATAAAGTCGAGCCAATTCGGCACTACAACTTGAACTTATAAAA
>CAIPFQ010000073.1 GCA_903864395.1 uncultured Chlamydiae bacterium
CACGATGAAAAGGATGTGCATGGTAAGCGGGATGGAAGAAGAGAATGTGGCAAAGCCACGCCTCGCTTTGCTGTGCAAATTATTTATCATGCCTATCAGGCATATCTTGTTGATCATGTTCCTTTCGTTATGTAACAATATTGTATTCAATGAGTTGTACTAAGTTGACAGCGTTGAGCGGGCTCTAGGCCTGGATTCTAAAGAGTCATAGCATAAATGTTTCTTTCTTGATTTTAATCGTCTCCATGTCCATGATTTATCATACCTTAAAAAGTGGAGGATCTTCATGCAACGAATCACTTTTTCTCTTGGCGGCCAAGAAGTTCAGTTTCAGCCGAAGGAGAACGAGAAAAGCAAAAATACTCTTTGTAAAAATTTCAACGTTTTTTGGGATTCAACTTCTGGACATGGCTTTGCGAAGAAAATTCTTGCTGTTCCTGGTTCTTTTACTCGCTTACTTCCTAATTTGCGCACGCCTGTGGGAGATGAATTCAAGCGTGCAGTAGAAGGGTTTTCGGCGCTGGCTGCAATCCCTAGCTTGATGGCCGATATTGGAGCATTAGGGGACTCTTGTCTCCAGGCGCAGAGTTCTTCTCTATCCAGCAAAGCGTATCCATTGGTTCCTGTTTTCAAGGCTGTTCACGGAGCGGTTGATGTTGCAAGCGGTGTAGCTGGGGTTACCGCTTGGCTTTTTCCTTTCGCTCCAACGGACTCTTTTTTTGCGAAAAGTGCTCCTTGGTTAAATGGTATTGCGCGATGTTTGGGTCTGCTTTCTAGTGTTTTTTCGCTGAGCTATCACATCAGACAGTTTCATATCATATCTCAAATGAGTATTGGGCAAGAATCAAAAGGGGGACAGACAATGCTAAAAGAATCAAAAAGAGCCTATGCTATAAAGATAGCGAAAAGCGTGATGGATGTTTTCGTGACGATATTGGGTTTGCTTATTTCTCTCTGCCTGCCATCTCCGGTTAGTTTTGGAATAGCGATCGCAGCCTTGACTATAAACCTGGTGTCTTTGGTGGTGATGAACTCTCTAAAGGAATATTTTGCACACACAGACCAGTATAAGTCGATTGATATAAGCGATCTTCTTTTGCTGTCAAATGATTAAAAAAGAAGAGAAGATCCAATCTGGTCTCCAGAGATCGGAGTGGGTTTTAGTTGGCGGGTTTCTTATTTTGCTCGCCGCTCTATTGTCGTTTTCACGCCTTCATCAACATCGCAGAAGCACTCAGCTTCGCGTTTATTCTCAAGAAATTATTCGCCCTATTCAAATCCAAGTGGAGGGCGCTGTGTCGAAGCCCGGGACGTATGAGTTTCTTCCTGGCGTATCTTTAAGCGATGTATTGAAAAAGAGCTGTCCTAAAAAGTGGGCGGATCTTAAGTCTTTGAATTTGGAACAAAAAATAGACTCTTCGATGCGCTTTGAAATCCCCATGCTCTCTTCCGTTTGTGTTCGAGTGGAGGGCGCTGTGCAATATCCCTTCACCCTCTCTTTGCCTGTGGGCTCTCGGATCTCTGATTTGCTCCCTTATGTAGAGCTCTCTGAGGGGGCGGATTTGCGATTTTTCAAGCGCCGTCGCCTCCTAAAGGATGGAGAAGAATTGATCGTTCCTATGAGGGAAAAGCCTGGGAAGAAAAAATAAAAAAAGAGAGAGGCTTGCATAAATATCGGCTCTTCAGCTATGATCTTGAGCCAGTGTTAAAAACATCGTTCCAACGAACGATCCCTACTCTCGCATGCCACCCACGCTCTAGGGAGTCTGGGTTAAGCGCGATCTAAGAAGTGTGGAGTCTTTGGAGTTGAGCTAATGGAGCTTAACTTCTCAGTCCTGTGCTTTTCTCGCCGCCTGTTAAGAGATGGAATCAAAGGAATAGGAAATACTATGTCGCTGACGTTGATAGGCCAAAAGAAAGGGATGACCCAGATCTTCGATCAACAGGGGAATCTTGTCGTTTGTACAGTGATTCAGACAGATCCAAATACCGTCCTTCAAATTAAGCGTAAGGAAATACACGGTTATAACGGGCTCCAGCTTGCTGGTCAGCCGTTGTCTCCATCAAAGGCAAGTCGTATGCCAAAGCCACAAAAGGGGCAGTTTGACAAGGCGCAGGTGGAACCTTGCCGCGTCGTCCATGAGTCGAGAATTGAAAATGTCGATGCCTACCAAGTGGGTCAAAAAATTGACGCGACCTTTTTCTCAGATGTGCCCTACGTAGATGTAGAAGGGATGACAAAAGGAAAGGGATTTCAAGGCGTAATGAAGTTGTTTAATATGGCGGGAGGTCCTGCGGCTCACGGGTCAGGTTTCCATAGACATATGGGGTCAACTGGAATGAGGACGACGCCGGGACGATGCTTTCCAGGAGGAAAGCGCGCTTCACGCATGGGTGGCGATCGTCAAACAGTGCAGAATTTGCGTGTTGTCGCCGTCAAAGGGAATCTTCTTCTTGTAGAAGGGGCTGTTCCTGGTGCGCGCAGCGGGACTGTTTTCATTCGTCAAGCTGAAAAGAAAAAGAAGAAGGGGGAGTAAGATGGCAACTCTGAAGAAATATGATATTTCTGGCAATGAGGTCGGTGTCATTGAGGTAGATAATGCTTTTTTAAAAGCAAAGGCTCACCCTCAATCTGTAAAGGATTATATTATTGCGATCCGCAACAACGCAAGACAGTGGTCTGCATGCACAAAAACTCGTGCTGAAATCAATCGCACGGGGAAAAAGCCTCATCCCCAGAAAGGGGGAGGAAGGTCGCGTCAAGGGGACTTGGCGGCGCCGCAGTATAAAGGCGGGGGGATTGTTTTTGGTCCTCGACCTAAATTTGATGTGCACACTCGCATTAATAAAAAAGAGCGCAGAGCTGCGATTGCCTCTCTGATTGTTGAAAAAATTAAAGAAAACAAGATCCATATTCTTCAAAAAGAGGGCATGGCGCAGCCAAAAACGAAAGTGATGGCTAACTTTTTTGATACAATGC
>CAIPFQ010000074.1 GCA_903864395.1 uncultured Chlamydiae bacterium
CCCCACTTTGGCCCCAATGTATTCAATCGCTTCGGCGAGATCTTTCCGATGGGGATTATAGAGGGCAATTTGCAAAACATCCCCTTCATGGACAGTGTCTGGATACTCTTCGAGCATTGCGTCATCGAGCTCGAGGCAGCTCTTGCCTTCCAGCTCTAAAATAGAAAATTTTCCTTCGCGGATCCGATACGAATCAAGAACGAATTCATCGGCGCCAAAAAGATCTTTCCCCAGATAGGGACTGTTGCATCCCGCTAAAAGCAGCAAGAAAAGAGGACTTAAGAAAACGGAGTAAAATCTCATACAAATTAACAACCTAATGCCGTAAGATTGGAGACAAAGGTATCGTATAGCAGCAAAAATTTTTATGGTAAAACGAATTCTTATCACAGGAGCTGCGGGCTTCATCGGATCTCACCTAGCGTTAGCCCTTAAAGCGCGGGGCGATTTTGTCATTGGGCTCGATCATTTCAATTCTTACTACGATGTTGCCTTAAAAAAAGCGAGAGAAGAGCGGCTCGCAGGCTTTGGCGTTGAGATGTTGCACGCAGACATCAGGGAACGGGAATTGTTGCAGCTCGCGATTTTGCGCCACGCGATCACGCATGTGGTTCATCTGGCAGCGCAAGCTGGTGTGCGCCATTCTCTTTCGGAGCCCGATGACTATGTGGCGTCAAACTTGCATGGATTTGTTTCGATTCTGGAAGCCTGCCGCAAATTTCCTCAGACTAAATTGATTTACGCCTCCTCATCGTCTGTCTATGGACTCAATGAAAAAACTCCTTTTTCCGTAGAAGATCGAACGGATCATCCTGTGAATCTTTATGGAGCGACAAAGAAGGCGAATGAAGCAATGGCTTTTGCCTACCACCATCTCTACAAAATTCCCGTCACAGGGCTGCGCTACTTTACCGCGTACGGCCCTTGGGGGCGCCCCGATATGGCCTACTATCGCTTCACGGATTTAATCACGGCAGGGCGTCCAATTCAGGTATTTAACGAAGGAAGAATGCGGCGCGATTTCACGTATATCGACGATATTGTCGAAGGGACGATCGCAGCGGTGGATCTCAGCGCGGAGTGTGAAATTTTTAACTTAGGAGGCAGCCGGCCCGTTGACCTTCTTCGCCTGATCGAGGTGATCGAAAAAGCCGTTGGGAAGAAGGCGATCATGGAAATGCTTCCGATGCAGCCTGGAGAGGTTTTGGAAACGTATGCGGATATTGAAAAAAGCGAGAGGCACCTTGGATTTAAACCAAAAGTGTCTCTAGAAGAGGGCCTTGCGCGCTTTGTAGAGTGGCACAGTCAATATCACGCTTGTTTAGGGCTCATAAAATAGATCTTAGAGCTTTTTGGCCTCTGCTTGCCAAGGCAGGGTCTGGTGTGATACTCTCTTCTTCTATGCAGAACCTTAATTTTCTAAACTTTTCCATCGGAGAGGATCAGCCCCTCGCCTTTATCTGTGGTCCTTGCGTGATTGAAAGCGAAAGCCATACGCTTTTTTGCGCGGAGACTCTCAAGGAGATTTTCAAAAAATTCCCTTTTTCTCTTATTTTTAAAGCAAGCTACGATAAAGCAAATCGCTCATC
>CAIPFQ010000075.1 GCA_903864395.1 uncultured Chlamydiae bacterium
AATTTCCACATGAAGCCGTTTGGCTAGGGAAAAAAGCCCCTCATCTTGACTGACAACGGTCAAATATTTTTCTCCCAAAGAGCTCTTCACTCTTTTCGGCGCCTCAACAAAACGCATTTGAGCTACATGCACAATCACACCGACAAGCAAAATCCACGACGTTGCCCGTTGCCAAAAAAAAGCGCGATTGCGACCATAAGGCATAGACGGGCGGCTGCCGTCTGTCGCCCTTGCGTTCGTTCTCGCTTCAAAAATCCTTTTTACGCCCCAAGCCCCATGAATGGCGAAAGGGACGCCGATCAAAACGATTTCAATCCCCTGCAAAAAGGGAAGCGACTCCAAAAAATTCACTAAGCGGATAAAGCCGCTCCCATCGTCTCCAATCCAAAGAGCCGCTTGCGAATTTGTCGTCAAATGCAATATGAGAAACCCTACGAGCCAAAGGCCCATCAAAGAATGGAGTCTACGCCAAAAAAATTCTCTGGAAATAGTTGTCGTCCCTCTATGCATCGTTTTTCTTGTTTATCCTTATGCCCCCTTCTCAGTCAAGAAAAAAGCCATCGGTATAGAGGGATGAAATGAACCCTTTTGCCTTTGAGCACAAGGGCCTCTTCTAGATTGAGAGTCAGAATTTTTCCAGAGGAAAGCTGCAAAGTTTCAAGACATTCTAACAAAGCCTCTACTTCCCTATTGCGAGTCTCTTCATTTTTTAAGTCAGAATAACACACTTGAATTGCATCGACAGGAGCTCCTAGCTCCGTTATGACAAAGTCAACTTCTTGCTCGCCTTTGAAATAAAAGGACTGAAGATTACGGCGGCGCAATTCTAAATACACCACGTTCTCAGCCAATCGTCCCCAATCCTTGCGATCAGAGGCTAAAGAAACTGTACGAAGACCATTGTCAATAATATAGATTTTTTTAGGGTCGCGCGCCTGCACCTTTTGGTTATAGTGATAGCGATGCAGCTCAAAAATGAGAAAAGCGGAGGACAGATATTGCGTGAAAGAAGAAATCAGCTCAATCGAGTGTCCAAAACCTTTCCTCATCGCATTGTAAGAATGGAGAGTGCTGAGATTTGTGATATAGAAGCTGACAATTTGATTCAAAGCCTGTTGATTTTTTATGCTGTGTCTCGCAACAACATCTCTCAAAACAATATCCATTAAGTATTGCTTTAACAACAAAACTCGATCTGTCTCATGGTTCGTTAAAATAGCTTTTGGAAATCCGCCCCAACGCAAATACTCCTCAAGCTCCCGAATCCAAATCCCCTCCGACTCTGGCCGAATATTTTTAAAATTAAGAGCCTCTGCGAAAGAAAGAGGCCACACCGTCTGCTCTATAACGCGCCCAGAAATTGCGGTGGCGATTTCAGAGCTAAGGAGCTGAGAGGAAGAGCCCGTAACAATCACTTGGTATTTTCCCAAATCCACTGCTTTGCGCACCCACTTCTCCCATCCGTAAACGTTTTGTATTTCATCTAAAATCACAAGAGAAGAAGCATGTCCCGTTTCTTCCTCATAGAGACCAAGAAGCTCGTCGATTACATTCACGGACACACCTGTCAAAAAGAGAGGATCTTCAAAATTAAAATAAAATGTCCTCTCAATATTTCCCTTCGCCAAGTAAACGCTCAAAAAAGATTTTCCAGAACGTCTCACCCCCGTAAGGGCTAAACATAATTCGCTAGGCAAGTGAAGCTCAGAAACGCGATCCACAAGGGATTCGCTCGTTTTTTCAAGCCACCCCTTCCAATCGCACAAAGCTTTCTTCAACTCCCCCCGATTCGCCATAACCCTCATATTAATCGACAACCCGATTAATAGGGAGCTTTTTTAATCTAAAAATCCGATTAATTTACACAAAGCATTGATAACCAATTAAATAATCAAACCCAACAGAGATAGCATAGACAGAAAATAAGAAGAAGAGAGATACTGTTTAAGCAAGAGCTATGCTCAAGTGTTGGAATGGTATACAAGGCGGACTTAAAATCCGCTGCTTCACGGCTTGTGGGTTCGAGTCCCACCTTGAGCAATTGCTTCTTTAGGAATTTCCTCTCAACCTGTATCATAACAACTATGTCTTGGATTCCTTTAAACGTTCATTCTCAGTACTCGATTCTCGATTCGACGGCCTCTGTCACCCAGCTCGCCGAAAAAGCAGCCTCTTATTCCCTCCCAGCCCTCGCGCTCACGGATCAAGGCAATCTTTATGGAGCGATTGATTTTTATAAAGCCTGTCAAGGAGCTAACATCAAGCCCATTCTCGGCTGTGAGCTCGCCATGGCACCAGGCTCTTGCTTAGAAAAGAAAAAAGAATTTGGCTCTCCCGTTGCCATGCCCATCCTTTTGCTCGCAAAGTCAAGAATCGGCTACAAAAATCTCTGTAAACTTTCCTCCATCGGGTTTCTCGAGGGCTTTTATTATGAGCCTCGTATTGATAAAGCAGCCCTTAAAACCTACGCTGAAGGATTGATTTGCCTCTCAGGACCCATAGAGGGGCCGATCGGTCGGCAAATTTTAGACGGCACACAAGAATCTTTGCTCCGAGAAATCGAATGGTATCAATCTTTGTTCAAAGAAGATTTTTATTTGGAAATCCAACGCTTTCCTCTGAGAGAAGAAATACGGAAGACAGAAAAAGAGAGCTGGCTCATCCAAAAATTTGAAGCCTATGAAAAAAATCTGGAGAGGGCAGGGAGCGCTTTAATCGAGCTATCTCAAAAACTTTCGATTCCCCTTGTCGCTACCAATGACATTCATTATATCGATCCAGAGGATTGGCAGGCGCACGAAGTTCTTCTCAATATTCAATCTGGCGAGCCTTGCGAAATTTGGGAGCGCGATTCTGCGGGCAACCCGAAAAACAAGGCTCCAAACCCAAAACGGTCGCTCGCCCCTACGCGGGAAATGTTTTTTAAGTCGCCCGAAGCAATGAAAGCGTTGTTTGCAGATATTCCTCAGGCGATAGAAGCAACGGTGCGAATCGCGGACCTATGCAAATGCGAGCTCGATTTTAAAACGAAACATTACCCAGTCTTTATTCCTCCAGGCCTTGAAGGCAGAGATGTATCCAAAGAGCAACGCTTAAAAGAGGCGGAAAGTTTTTTACACGCCCTTTGCCTTCAAGGCATCGAAGAGCGTTACACCCCTGAAAAGCTCGCCGTCGTTCAAAAAAAAACGGCTGGGAGAGATCCCAAACAAACGATTCTTGATCGTTTTACCCACGAATTTGAAATTCTTACCTCGAAGGGAATGTGCGACTACATGCTCATCGTATATGATTTCATCGAT
>CAIPFQ010000076.1 GCA_903864395.1 uncultured Chlamydiae bacterium
AGGCGCTCAAGCAAATTTTTTCCTTCAAGAACAGAATCGACGCTTCGGTGGCGAATGAGCGCAAAAGCGTAACAAAAATTTTCAAATAAAGGGATTGTATCCAAAACCTTTTCGTCGGAAGGAAAAAAATGGAAAAAACCAGTTCTTGGGCTTTGCCCCTTTTTTCCAACAGCAATGGCTAAATCAAGAATGCGAGGTGGACTCATGAGGTTAGTTTACAAAAAGACAGATTTTCTTCATACTCTGGATATGGGTTTTGCAAGTACATCCTTTATTCCCGATGAAAATGGTCTTCTCATTGCCATCGCAGCCCCGATCGCAGAGGTCGCCACCCCGTTGCAAACCAATGAGCTCGGAGCCGCCCTCATCAAAATGCTCCTCACCTTCATTGCTCTCGGCCTCCTTCTCTTCGTTTCCTACTGGTTTTTGCGCCGCCTAATCCAAAGCAGACTACAGAAAGGGACGGGAGAGCACAGAATCGAAATTGTAGAAAAGCGGATGATCAGCCCTAAAACCATGCTCTACCTCATCCAGATCGATGGAAAACAGATTCTCTTCGCCGAATCTCACCTCGAAATCAAAGCCCTCACCACCCTAGAGACAAAAGAACAAAACATTCATAGTCAATAAGTTAAGCAAAAGATCCAGCAGTCTAAACAAATGATTGCTAAAAATCCACCCCCTATGTTACAATGGAGATCATAAGAGATAAATGCATGGGAAACATAAGTTACAAACTTCTTTCTGCCAAAAAGCTGCCGAAAACCGATCGAGAACAGGCCGTTCTCTTGGGGTTGGTGGAGCTTTATCTCAAATTGGGCAAACCAATTGGATCGGTGACGCTCCAAGAGCATGGGTTTGAAACGCTCAGCTCTGCGACGATTCGAAACTATTTTAGCAAGCTGGAATCCCAAGGATTTTTAAAACAGCAGCACACCTCTGGAGGGCGAATTCCCACTGATGCAGCGTTTCGTCTTTATGCGGACACTTATAAAGGGCACGGAATTATCGAATCTGGGCAAGAGGACGTTTTGCTCGCCGCCTTAAAAAAAGAAGGAAAAGAGGTCGCGACGTTGATTCATCAAGCTGCGGAAGTTTTGAGCGATATGACGAAATGCGCGGTTTTTGTCTCAACGCCCCGCTTCGATCAAGATTTTGTACAAACGATTCGACTCATTGAATTGGATGCCTCGCAACTTTTATCCATCGTCATCACCGACTTTGGCGTCATTCGAACGGAGACGATTTATTTAGAAAGCTCCCTCTCCCCCACCTTCTTGCGCAGCGCGGAGGAATATTTTTTATGGAGAATGAGCAAAGGGGAAAAACCTTTTTTTCGCGATGATGGAGAAACGAAGCTGGCACAGAGACTCTATAATGAAATCATGGTGCGCCATGTCGTAGGCTATGCAAATTTCTCACAGGAAGAAGTTTTGCGCACAGGGCTCTCAAAGCTCCTTTCCTACCCAGAATTTAATGACGCGATGGCTCTCGCGGGCAGCCTGAGCCTCCTTGAAGATGAAGCGCAAATGCGCATTCTTTTGAGACAATGCACCTTGAAAAATGAATTGACCTACTGGATCGGCGATGACCTTTGTCCAGCTCTTCCCCCTGGATCTGACTGCGCCGCTCTCGCGATTCCCTATCGAATCAATCAAGCCACTGCGGGGGCTATCGCGATTTTAGGGCCCACTCGGATGCCCTATCGGAATCTTTTTGGGCTCAGCCGCCTCGTTAGCGAATCGCTCAGTCGAATGTTAACGGAGAGTGTATATAAATATCGGATCACATTCCGACAGCCAAAAAGTGCAGCAGAAATAACAAATAACAAAAACCTATTGGAAAACAAAAATGACTGAAGAAAATAAAACAACAGAAGAAGAATTAGAAACTCCAGAGGCACCACAGCCGGAAGCCATTGATTGGAAGGATAAATACATCCGCACCTTGGCCGAAATGGAGAACATGAGAAAGCGAATGCAAAAAGAGCGTCAAGATTTGTCTCGATTTGGCATTGAAAACGCTATTAGCGAGTTCCTTCCTGTTATTGACAACTTTGAAAGTGCTTTGCGCTTTGCGCAAAATGCTGGCGCCGAAGTGAAAAATTGGGCGATTGGATTCGAGATGATTGCCTCTCAATTTAAAGAAGTCCTCCTTAACAACGGCATTCTTCCGTTCGATTCTGAGGGCCATGCGTTTGACGCAGATCTTCACGAAGCGGTGGAAGCCGTGGAAAGCGAAGAACATCCAGAAGGAACAATTTTGCAAGAGTTCACAAAAGGCTATAAGAGCTCTATTCGCACCGTGCGTCCTGCGCGCGTGAAAGTAGCAAAAAAAACCAAAAAAACTAACGTTTCCGCACCTCTTGTCGCGGAAGAAACATTAACCGAAACTGAAGGAAAATAATTATGGCATCAGCTAAAAAAAGAATTATAGGAATTGACTTAGGCACGACAAATTCATGCGTCGCTATTATGGAAGGTGGATCGACGATTGTGATCGCCAACGCAGAGGGAGCGCGTACAACGCCCTCCGTCATTTCATACAAAAATGGAGAAAGACTCGTTGGCGTGCCTGCTAAGCGCCAAGCGGTGACGAACCCAGACAAAACGCTTTATTCATCCAAACGTTTTATTGGACGTAAATTTAGCGAAATAGAATCAGAAATTAGCAACGTCCCTTATAAAGTGACGAAAAACGCGAATGGCGATGCTGTTTTTGAGATCGATGGAAAAATTGTTTCTCCTGAAGAGGCGGCGTCTCACGTTTTGATTAAAATGAAAGAGACAGCGGAAGCCTATCTTGGCGAAAAAGTGACAGAAGCTGTGATCACAGTGCCAGCTTATTTTAACGATTCGCAGCGTCAATCGACAAAAGACGCAGGGAGAATTGCGGGACTCGATGTAAAGAGAATCATCCCTGAGCCTACAGCGGCGGCGCTTGCGTATGGCCTAGACAAACTCAAAACAGATAAAAAAGTGGTTGTATACGATCTTGGCGGCGGCACGTTCGATGTCTCCGTTCTTGAGATCGGCGATGGCGTATTTGAAGTGCTCTCGACCAACGGCGACACGCGTCTTGGCGGAGACGATTTTGATAATATCATCATCCAGTGGCTGCTTGATGAATTTAAAAAAGAAAATGGCATTGATCTTACAAAAGATAAAATGGCGCTCCAAAGACTGCGCGATGCGGCGGAAAAAGCGAAGATCGAGTTGTCTGGAACGCTCTCTACAGAGATCAATCAACCGTTCATTACAATGGATGCGAGCGGGCCTAAGCATTTAGCGATCACACTGACACGGGCAAAGCTCGAGAGCCTCTGCCATGATCTCGTTGAAAGAACGGCGGAGCCTTGTCGCAAAGCGATGAAGGATGCGGGACTTTCCAACGCCGATATCGGCGATGTGATTCTCGTGGGCGGGATGACTCGTATGCCTGCGGTTCAGCAAAAAGTCAAAGACTTGTTTGGCAGAGAGCCTCACAAGGGAGTGAACCCTGATGAAGCAGTCGCAATTGGCGCTGCAATCCAGGGCGGTATTTTTGCAGGCGATGTCAAAGACGTCCTTCTGCTCGATGTCGTTCCTTTAACGCTTGGCATTGAAACGCTCGGCGGCGTTATGACTCCCCTCATTGAGCGCAATACAACGATTCCTTCGCAAAAAAAGCAGGTCTTTTCAACGGCTGCGGACAATCAACCAGCGGTTACGATCGTGGTTCTGCAAGGAGAGCGTCCGATGGCGCGCGACAATAAAGAGATCGGCCGATTTGATTTGACCGATATTCCTCCATCCCCCAGAGGCATGCCGCAGATTGAGGTGGCTTTTGATGTCGACGCAGATGGAATTCTCCATGTTTCCGCGAAAGATAAGCAAAGCGGCAAAGAGCAAAAAATCAAGATTGAGGCGAAGTCGGGATTGACAGATGCTGAGATCAAGAAAAAAGTGCAAGAAGCCGAGCTGCATGCTGCGGAAGATAAGACGAAAAAAGAGAGCGTGGAAGTTCGCAACGAAGCGGATGCCTCAATGTTCCGTGCGCAAAAATCGCTCCAGGAATACAAGGACAAAATTCCTGCGAATGTCGCATCAGATATTCAAAGTCGGATTGACGATGTGAAAAAAGCGCTCGAAGGAGAAGACGTCGCTTTGATTAAGGCGAAGAGCGCGGAGCTTCAAACACAGATGCAAAAGATTGGCGAAGAGCTTTCAAAAGCTGGCAATGCATCGCAACAGGCAGCTCCAGGCCCACAAGCGTCATCGGAGCCCCATGTAGAAGAGGCTGAGGTGGAAGTCGTCGACGACGATAAGAAATAAACCCTCAGAACCGTTCTCAGCGCTCAAAGAAGCGCTGAGACTTTTAAACCTAGGAGTTTTTTATGAAACTAACTGAAAATATATTAAGTATCCCCCCTTACATATCGACAACGTGGGGCAATATCGCTTCCATGCATGTCAAAGAAGAATCGGGAACGCTTCGTCTGATCATTTCTCTTTGCAGTGGTCATCAAGTAGAAATCCCAACGCTGAGTCGCGACGCGATCCAGCAAATTTTCGATGCTCACGCGCAATATACAAATACAGAGGCGATCGATAGCTCTGTGCAATGGGCGCAAATTCCGCTAGAGATTCCAAACGGTTTTCCCAACGCTTTCAAAGGGCAGAGCGAATCTCTCCCAGAAGCTTTAGGCCCCCTATCTCAACACAATCCTGAGCAATCCGACCTCCCTCCTCTTCCCTCTGCAATTTTAAACAAAATAGCTTCCCTAGCGCAAACTTTAGGCATTAACGCCACCTCGGCCCTGCCTGAATCGGAACCGAATTGCAATTGCATCCACTGTCAAATTACAAGAGCGCTCAAAGCAGTCGTGCAGGAAGAACCTGTTGAAGAGGAAGTCAGTCCTTTAGACTTACAGTTTCGCAGCTGGAATATCGAAGAAACAGCGGACAAACTCTATAATGTAACAAACCCTCTCGATCAGGCGGAACACTATAGCGTATACCTTGGAGAGCCTCTTGGTTGCAGCTGCGGACATAAAAATTGCGAACATATTCGCGCGGTGTTGCATACTTAATTGAGAAAAAAAGGCGAACCGTTTACTATTCCACTTTTGGATAGATTTCCGAGGAGTAGCCTTATGTCTCACCTTTGTTTGATTGCCTTTGTTCTTGCTTCTACGCTGCAAGCGACCGCCCCTGCGAGTGCCAAAACGACGCAACCCGTGTCGCAAAAAAAAACGGAAGTTTTTAAACCTTTTACGGGAAAAGTCATTGGCAGTAAAGTGCGTCTTCGAGTGAAGCCAGACTTTGACGGGCATGTTTTGCGGCAGCTCAGCAAGAATGAGTTGCTCCTTGTTGTGGGAGAAGACACTTCCTTTTACGCAGTTGCGCCTCCGAAAGACGCCAAAGCCTACGTATTTCGAAGCTATGTGATTGATGATCGCATTGAGGCAAATCACGTCAATGTTCGCTTAGAGCCGCACCCTGAGGCTCCCATTATTGCGCAGTTTCAATCTGGAGATCTTGTAAAAGGGCAAATCTGCCCCCTCAATCATAAGTGGTTAGAGATCGCCGCCCCGAAGAACACCCGTTTTTATATTTCAAAAGAGTATATCGAGTCCGTGGGAGGTCCTGAATTTATCGCCACCTTTGAAAGACGCAAAACAGAGGCGCAAGAGCTTTTGCATAAGGCGTTCATCCTCGCAGAGATCGAATGCAAAAAGCCTTTCGAGGAGATGGCGCCTCAAAGTGCGATCGACAAATTTCAAACCATTTTAAAAAGTTATAGCGACTGCTGTGAAGCTGCTAGTTCTGCCAAAGAAGCGCTCCAGTTATTAAAAGAGACTTACCTAAATAAAAAGATTGCCTATCTCGAAGTGAAGGCTGAGCTGCCTGCGAGAGCCAAGCAAGAGCTTTTGGAAAAACATCGTGTCGAAAGCTCTGAGCTTTTTGCAAGTGCGCCTGTGATTACGGATGCAAATCTTTGGACAAAACATTCGCAGAAAATTTCGCCGCCGACGCGCATTTGGGATACAATTGAAGAATCGTTGTATTTGA
>CAIPFQ010000077.1 GCA_903864395.1 uncultured Chlamydiae bacterium
ATAAAAATTTTAATTTATTTGAGTTCGCGCACATAACACTTAAAAGAGATATAGACTTTGTTTTGGAGGCTGTTAAACAAAATGGTCTGGCACTTGAGTATGCCAGCCAAAACCTTCGAAAGAATAAAAAGGTAGTCCTTGAGGCTGTTAAACAAAATGGTTTGGCACTTGACTATGCCAGCCAGGATCTTCAACAGGATGAAGAGGTTGTTAAAGCCTGTCAAACAAAATGATCTGGAGAGGCTGTTACAGAAAAAGGGATAAAGAGGAGCACAGGATGTTCATGCAAGAGCTTGAAGTTCGAATGCGAGACGAACCCTGGCCAGAAGAATTAACCCAAGTTCGCCTACTTATCTGGTTCTGATTTAATGCGCAGTCCATTCTTATAATGTTTCCTGTACTGTAGTCAGTATGGGAGTTCAGGAGGGTTGAGCGGCAATGCAGGAAACTTCGATGAGGCTGTCTAGCGGCAGCCTGGCGACTTGCATGAACTGCCTTGCTGGTTTTACTCGATGGGCGAATTTTTCAGCGTAGATCGCATTGATTGCTTGAAAATCATTGAGATCCTTCACGTACACTTCAACTTTTACTACATCTTCAAATCCCAAAGAATCGGCTCGCAAAATCGCTTCGATATTGTCGAGCACCTGCTTTGTCTGTTCTTGGATGGTCGTGTGTTCGATCTTCCCTGTCTTCGGGTCAATGGGAATCTGTCCTGAAACAAAAAGAAAAGAGTTCCAAGAAACAGCTTGAGAGTAGGGACCGATCGCTTGAGGGGCGTGTTTTGTTTCGATTTTTTTTAGCATAGAGCGGCAAACGCTTTTTCGTAATCGGGCGCTTGCGCGACCTCTGACACAAGTTCGCTATAAATCACCCGATCTTGTTCATCTAGAACAAGAATTGAGCGGGCGAGAAGCCCCGCGAGAGGCCCGTTTTCAATCAAGACGCCCAACGCTTTGCCAAACTCTTTATCTCGCATCATTGATAGAGTCAAAACGTTATGCACTTGTTCCCTTTCGCAAAATCGCTTCTGGGCAAAGGGAAGATCTGCTGAAATGGTTAAAAAGACCACTTCGGGGTGTGTTTTTGCAAACGTATTGCAATGGCGCGTCATTATGTTGCAGAGACCAGTATCTAGGCTCGGCACTGTCGTTATAAATTTTTTCTTTCCATGAAATTCGTGGAGGTGGCGGTCTTTGAGATCTTTATCGACTAAGCAAAACTCTGTGAGTTTGCTATGCAAGGCAGGAAGATTGCCAGAGGTGTGTATTGGATGTCCTTTGAAATTGATTTGAGCCATAAGCCATCAATATAAATTAACGGCTCATTTCGAGGCAAGATTTTTCCCGATGCGTTCTAAGATGAATCATCAAAAGCACTAAAAGACTCAAGGGGACAATCCAGCCTGGAAAGTTAGGAGCGAGAATCTGATAGTCTAAAGAGATTGGCGGATAAGAGGCGGTTTCTAATAAAAGATGCGTTCCATACGCCGTGGTTTGCAAGAGAAAGCCCCCCAGCGGAGGACAAAGAAGATACACACTCAAGGAGAAAAGGAGCGAAGAGAGAAGAAGGCCTACGCAAAAGGGATAAAAGAGATTATAGAGTAGGCTTAGCAGAGGAAATGTATGAAAGTGAAAGAGCAAAATCGGCAGGATGGCGCTATTGACCGCAACTGTAATCGCAAGAGCTCCTCGCAAAAATCCAGAGATAAGATAGACCGATTTTTCAAGCAGTGAAAAATGTTTCCATTCCTCCTTTTTTCTCAAAGGCATAAAGCGTCTCAGCCCGTTTTCTACAAGAGGATAGAGAAGCAAGAGGCCAAAACAGCTCGCAAAACTGAGCTGAAATCCCATATTCGACACAATGAGCGGATTGTAAAGAATTTCAAAACCCATCGCACAGCCGAGCAAATTGAGACCGCTCGTGCCTCTTTGCAACAGTTTTGCGAGAAGATAGAACATCGCTGTCAGCCAAGCTCTTTGGACGCCAGGAAAAGGCCCCACAAAAAAATAATAGGCGTTGATGGCGATAAGCAACAAAATCCATTGCCCCCTACGAGGCAAAAAAAGAGACAGAACAAACGAGAAAAAAACAATTAAAACGCCAAAATGAAAACCAGAAATGGCCAAGATGTGCTGCAGCCCTAGCCGCCCAAATTCATATTTCAATAGCCGATCCTCCACATCTCCCGTGGTTAAACCAGCGAGAAAGAGGGCGGCCTTTGGAAATTGAGCGCATTGTCCTTTGAGAAACTCTGTGTATTGCTTTTTTAAAGAAGCTCTCCAAGAGGCGATGGGCGTCCCAGAGGGAAGCTGAACCCATTGTTTCGGTTTAAAAGCGAGCTCAAATCGGTCGGTGCGCAGGTATTTGCCAAAGAGGCAATAATCGAAATCAGCTGGGTAAGGAGGCGTTTTGCCCTGTGTATAGATGCGGCAAGGAAATGAAGTTTTCTCGAAGAACAAAGTGCCTTTATACACCCATCCCTTATGAAAAGGGGATTGGTGGGGTGCTACTGTCTGAATGCTAAAAATGCCAATACCCTCTCCCATCTCTGGCGCCTCTTGAAAGCGCAGGTGACAATAGAGAGCCATCGCTGGGATCAAAAGGATCAGAGGAAATTTTTTGAGAAGGACGAGATAAGCTCCCCATAGGACAGGGAAGAGCCATGGCAAATCGCAAAAAAGAAAAGAAAAAGAGGCGATGAGAAACGTCGCTGCATAGAGTAGCGCAGGGTGCTTTTGCCAAAATTTTTGATGAGCCATTTTAAGAATGCATGTGGGGGAATTCTTCTTCGGATTCCGTCATTCGATAAATGAGCCGCGCCCCTTTTTGGCTAGAAAAATAGGAAAATAACCACTGTGAGAGCACAGCCATTCGATTGCGAAATCCGATCAAGTAAAGCACATGGACAAAACACCAAGCAAACCAAGCGAGCAGTCCGCTGAATTGAACCTTGCCAAACATGCCGATGGCTTTAGTTTTTCCAATGGTAGCCATCGTCCCTTTATCCCGATAACAAAAGGCTGGTCTTTGGTTTTTAGACAACTTTTTGCGTAAAATATCAGCGACAAAACGCCCCTGCTGCACAGCGACGGGGGCGAGCGCAGGGAGCGGCTTTCCCTGTTTGTCCAAAGCGCACGCACTATCGCCGATGATAAAAATATCGGGGTATCCAGCAAGAGAGAGGTCGGCGTCGACAGAGGCTCTGCCTTGTCGATCCAAAGGAACCTCAAGAGTTTTAAGAACGGAAGAGGCCTGGTTGCCTGCTGCCCATAAAATATTTTCCGCAGGAATCATCATCTCTTCGATCGTAACGCCCTCCTTTGTCACGTTCGTCACTCTCTTGCCCGTGATGACGTTCACTCCAAAATGCTCTAAGTAGAGCCGCGCCTTATTGGATAAATTCTCTGGGTAGACGGGAAGAATATGGGATGATCCTTCTACGAGATAGATTTTTGTCTTTGTTGTGTCGATCCTTCGAAAATTTTTCAAAAGAGTTTCGTTGGCAATTTCTGCAATCGCGCCTGCCATTTCAACGCCCGTGGGTCCCCCTCCAATAATGACGAAATTGAGATATTTTTTCGCTTCGGAAATACTGTCGCATCGTTCCGCTTTTTCAAAAGAGATGAGGATGCGCTCGCGAATCTGCAAAGCATCTTTCAGTGTCTTGAGACCTGGAGCGAATTCTTCCCAAGAATCATTGCCAAAATAAGAATGACGCGCTCCGAGAGAGACAATGAGGTGTTCGAACCCTAACCGATCTCCGTTGCGCAAGACGACGTGTTTTTTCTCTTTGTCAATTGCAATGACATCGCCCATGAGAACTGTGATATTTGGATAGGGACTGAGAATTTCCCGAATCGGCACCGCGATATCGCCAGGAGAAAGTGCCGCGCTTGCGACCTGATACAGCAGGGGTTGGAAGAGATGGTGGTTTGTTCTGTCGATGAGCCAAACATCGAATTTCGAATTGCCTAATGCCTTCGCTGCATTCAGCCCCCCGAATCCACCGCCGAGGATCACAATTTTCGTGTTCGCCATTTTTTCCAGTATCTTGACTCTTTATATTTTTTGCAACTGCTTGCTTTCAGAACCTCTATTGAGGTATAGTTTATATATAGTTATGAATACACTCGTACGCAAGTTCTTTTGTGAAGCTGGAGATTTCGAAGAGGTTCGGATATTGACCGAAACTCCCGCAAAAAATTTTGATGAGCTGATCTCTTTAGCCCCCAAATTCCCTAGAGGATGGTTTGAGTTGAGCCTTGTTCCCCCGAGAGATCGAGTGGAATTTGCTTTGACTTTTTGGCTCGGTCGTCTCCCTTTTCAGCCAAAGGCTCATGCTTTAATTGTGAGTTTTTTTGAGTCTTTAGACGATGTTTGCGTAGTTCTCTCAAAGCAAAAGGGAACCTGGACGCCTCAGCTCGTCTACAGCCTTAGAGACAATAGTTCTTTTTTTCGTGGTTTTTTGCCCGCCGAAGAGGAGTCTCTCTTAGATTTGAAAATAGAAATGGATTTTTCTTTTCCTAGTGATTGGATTGCGTTTGCACAGATTCATAATGGCTTTGGAAAACTCTCTGAAATGGGAGTTTTGAGATTTGAAGAGATTCCTTTCGCAAGAAGAAAAGTGATGGACATGATCCTTACGGCATCAAGGCCTGTGAGATCGGGACATCTTGTGGTTGATGCAGCGGCTTTGATTCCTTTTTTTGAATTGCCTGGACTTAATTCTTTTCAATGTTTTTATGCAGATTGGTATCCTGGATTTGAAATGGGAAATGTTTATTTTTCAGGAATCGATTATACTGTATCAGAAACGAATCAAACGGATGCCACGGAAGAAAATGGCGCATTTTCTACATTTTTAGAGTGGTTAGCCCTTTATTTGGAAGGGATGGAAATTGCTCCTTAGGAAACTATGTATTCAGTACAAAATCTCTACGAACAGTATGGAAAAAAGCTCGGTTTGAACCTTTTATCTGGGAAAAAAGGGATGAATCGCCGAATTTATCGGGCAGAGGTGCACCGTCCTGGTTTGAGTTTGGCTGGGTTTTTGAAAGGATTTGTCAGTACGCGCATCCTTGTGATAGGTAAGCAGGAGATAGGATATTTAAAAGAGCTCGATGTGAAAGTGCGCGAAGAGAGATTGGAAACGATCTTAACTTCCAAGACTCCGGCTGTAGTCGCAGCAAAAGGGGTGAGGCCTTCCAAAGAGATGATCTCTCTTTGTAATAAAAAACAGATCCCCTTGTTTCTCTCCGAGGAGACGGCGACCGATTTATTAAGCCGCCTTTCTTTTTTTCTTCTGGAAGAGTTTTGCCAAAATCTCACGCTGCATGGTACTTTGGTTGAGGTTTTTGGCGTTGGCATTTTAATTCAGGGAGAATCTTCTGTTGGCAAAAGTGAAGCGGCTTTAGGTCTGCTAGAGAGGAGTCATCGTTTAATTTCCGATGACGTAGTTCGTGTGAGAAAGAAAGAAGAGATTTATTTAGTAGGATCTGGGCCGCAATTAACACAGCATTTAATGGAAATTCGCGGCATCGGAATCATTAATGTCGCCCATCTTTATGGTGCTGTTTGTGTGAGAGATGATAAAACAATCGATCTTGTTGTTAAACTCGAAGAGTGGGATGATAAACATTTCTATGATCGGGTGGGGTTGGAGGAAAAATTTATCGATATTTTAGATGTCAGCGTTCCTTTTCATGTTTTGCCTGTCAAGCCAGGGAGAGATGTTGTGCTTCTTCTTGAAACAATTGCTCTTAATCATCGCTTAAAGGATATGGGGTACAATTCCGCTAAGGAGTTTAACGCTAAATGGCTAGAGACGATTGCTTGTAAACAGAAGAAAAAGGGGATCTGATGGCAAAAATTGTTCAAAAAGTAAAAGTAAAAAATCCATTGGGGTTGCATACGCGACCTGCGGCTTGGATTGTGAAAATTCTTCAACCATTGAAATCGGCTGTTTCTTTTACTTATAGAGAGGAAACCATCAATGCGCGCAGCATTATGAGCATTTTAATGCTTGCGGCAAAAAAGAATTCTCAAATTGTTATTACGGCAGAAGGAAATGATGCGGAGACAGCTGTAAAAATGCTTGTGCAGGCGTTTGAAGAGGAGTTCGGGGAAAAATGAAGGGGGAGAAAGAGGAGGTAGTTCTTCGCGGACTGCCGATATCCAAGGGGATTGGTATCGGATTTCCTGTTTTTCTTTCTTCATTCGATGAAAAAATTTCTGAAAGCTGTATTTCTAAAAAACATGTCGAGCAAGAAATTCTTCGCTACCGAGAGGCTTTAGAAAAGAGTCGACAGGATATTGAGAACTCGCAGAAAAATTCTCTTCAGGATGGCTCTTCTGAAATTGCCGCAATTTTAGGAGGGCATCTTGAGATGATTCAAGATCCTTTTCTAACCTCTCTCATTGAAGAAAAGATTCGAGTGCGCCAGCAGAAAATTGAAACGGTCTTTTTTCATCTCATAGAAGAGTGCAAGCAGCGTTTTCATGTGTTGCAAGATATTTATTTTCAAGAAAGAGTCCGCGATGTGGTTGATGTTTCTAGGCGGATTTTAAATCATTTGTCTCCAAAAAAGCATTTGCGAATTAGTGAAATCTCTCATAACTCCGTTTTGATTGCGCAAGAATTGGTTCCTTCTGAGACAATTGAGGCGAGTGTTTCTATAGTCAGCGCGTTTGTGACCTTGGTCGGTGGGATTACGTCTCATGCAGCCATTATCGCGCGCGCCAAGGGGATTCCTTTTGTTGCGGATATTGATATTAAGCTGTTGAAAGACGCTGATCTCAAGTCTCTTATTGTCGATGGATCTCAGGGGATTGTTATTATCAACCCAACGCATCAGACGCTCAAAAAATATGCGGAGCTGAAGCGTGGGCTGATGGAGAAACAAAAGCTTTTAAAAAGTTCTACACATCTTAAGGGAGAGACCATTGATGGCTATGAGATTCGTGTTTTTGCGAATTTAGAAAATCCAGATGTGATTGAGTCTATCGGTGAAAGCGGGGCTTCAGGCGTAGGGCTATTTCGCTCTGAATATCTTTTTCTTTCTATGCGAAAATTCCCGACGGAAGAAGAGCAGTTTGAGATTTATAAAAAAATGGCCATCTCTTTACGCGGACGTCCTTTGGTGGTGCGGGTCTTTGATGTGGGCGGAGACAAGAGGCTAGATCTTTTTCCTCATGAAAAAGACTCTCGCTACTTTACAGCTCTTGGCATGGAAGCAAACCCGGCTCTTGGGTGTCGCTCCATCCGATTTTTACTTCGATATCCTGAATTGCTTACGGCTCAATTGCGAGCCCTTCTTCGAGCCAGTTATTATGGAGAGATTCAGATCTTGATCCCTATGATTTCCGATATTACGGAAATGCGCCAGGTGCAAAATCTTTTGGGACAGCTTCGCGCTGAATTCGATCAAGCAGGCGTAAACATGGCAAAGCAAATTCCTTTGGGGTGTATGATCGAGGTGCCATCCGCAGCTCTTATTTGCGATCTCCTTGTCAAGGAGGTTGATTTTATTTCTATAGGTACGAATGATTTAGAGCAATTTGTGTTAGCTGCTGACAGAAATAATCCGCATATTGCAGGGCTTTATTCGGGAATCCATCCGAGTCTTTTGCGGCTGATTCGAATGATTGTTGCCTCTGCGAATGCGGCGCACAAGCCTGTGCTTCTTTGCGGTGAGTGCGTTGCGGATCCTACTTTAATTCCCGTGTTGATGGGGCTTGGGATTCGAGAGTTTTCTGTAGCCCTCAACCATATTCCTCTTGTGAAGCATACAATTCGCAAGTGGCGCATTTTAGAAGCATGCCGTCTTGCCGAGGGGGCTCTTGAATACGCCTCTGCTAGTGAGCTCAAAGAGTATCTTGTGAATGCGGGCGCTGAAAAGCTAAAAATTTAGCGCCCTTGCATTTTTCGATTGGTTTTAAAAGTTTTTATAGGGAGGTTCTTCGTTTGCCTTTGTCAACAAGGGAGTGTTAAAATTCGGGATCTCTTGTTGAATCTTTTTCTTTGTCTCTTCAGTCACGTTAGATTTTTTTAGTTTTTCGAGAGCCTTTTTTTGCCAATCCCTGAGCTTATCAAAGGATTGATCTTTTGCTCTGTCTTCGTTGCCTAACCCAAGTTCGCCGTTTGTAGTTTTAAGTAGCTGCAATACAGATCGTTGAAAAGTTTATCTGAGGAAATTCGACACTACAACTTGAATTAGGTCACAGTTTTTTTCGGTCGTAAGATAACAGCAGAGAATCCCAACGCTTCATAAATTTCGAGATGAATTCGTTCCGCTTCGGTA
>CAIPFQ010000078.1 GCA_903864395.1 uncultured Chlamydiae bacterium
ATATGCCCATAGCTCAGTCGAAGAATTTGATTATACACAGAAACCTGAATACTAGACTGAATTATTGAAGCTAATTTAGTCGAACATACCACACCAAAATAGTTGAGCAAACTTCTTGTTATTTGAAAAATAATTGTCATAAAAATGCAAAATAAAAACAAATCAGAAGCATTTAAACTAGAGAAAAAGGACAGAAATAAGCCCCCACTCATTCTTTCATGACTGACATCCAGACTAGACATGGCCGCTGATAAAAAACTAAATGAAATTCCTTCCATGGCTGCAGCCAGCACCCCCAAAAGAATTAAAAAACAAAATGTAAATAGATTTTTATTTTTAAATCCTAAAAACAATCCAAACAGCTTGTTTTTCCTAAGATTTCTAAACGCCTCAATAAAACGAAGTATTAACATAATTTTACAAACTTACTTCAACATTCGCGTTAAAAACTTAATCAAAGGGGCCTTCTTTATCGGCTCCTGATTTCCAATCATCTGAACACTCATTGCAGCTCCAAGAGCTCCCAAAAATCCAGCGAATTTTAAAGGTATGCCACCTGCAAGGCTTAAAGAAGATAGCGAGAGATAAGCATCTCCTGCCCCAATGCGATCAATGCTTTGAGAGACAAAGGCAGGAAGAGAAATAAACCCTTCTTGCTTAGAAAAACACAAAGCTCCTCGAATTCCTCGCGTCACGGAAATTCCCTGAGCGTGCATGATCTCCAACACATCGACAGCCAATCCCTCAATCTCGCTAGATTTGTCATGCATCGACAGACGCAGTTCAGGTTCATTTAATGAAATATAGTCTGCTCTCTGATATTTCGTGATCGTATTGTATCCGCGATTGCCACTATTCGTCTGTGTATTTACAGCGAGGAAAGAGGTCGTTGCAGAGAGAGCCTGTACAATCGGCGTATTTGTAAAACCGTTGCCAAAATCCGCCACAAGAACAAGATCGAAAAAGGTCGATTTTTTCTTAATAAACTCTACCACTCTTCCTGTTTGCTCCGAACTTACGCCAATTTCTTGCCCCGAATACGTTTCAAATAATTTCGAAAGTGTCTTCCCGTCCTTAAGGACATAACGCTTCTTTACAAGCGTTGTCGATTCTTCGAGAAAAACAAACTCTTGTTCTACTTTTGGATCGAGATTGTCTTGAATAAAGGTTTTATGAGGACAGTTTTTTCCAATCGCACTCAAAAGCGTCACATGGTCGGAAAACTGCGCAACATGGTTCGCAATAATCAAAGAGCCCCCAAGAAAAACCTCTCGATCCAAACATTTCGCAACGCTATGATTGCCTTTCCCTGTTTGCCCTAAAGGCTCCACATATTGGTACTCATCAATGATCGCATCGCCTACAATCAAAACTTTTAAATCCTTAAGGCTTTCAATTTTCTCGAGAATCTCCTCAAGCGATATTTCCTGTTTCAGTCCAGCTACAAAAGCGCTTACCTCAGGGGGCGTTGTGTCAAAATGCTGATTTAAAAGAAGCGAGGAACTAAAAACCAAATCATCAGTATAATGAACATGCCCTCCTCCCTGCTCGACAGCCTTTACCTCTTCGCTGATTTTCCCCGTCACATCTTTCCCATGATTAGCGTACTCAATCCCTTTCACATAGACATTTGGCTTAACCTTCTCTATGGCTGTAATCGCATCTGGAGCATCATTGAGAACAACGTAATCAATATCTTGAATCGCAGCTAAAGATTCAAGGCGAAGGGTTTCTGAAAACACAGGCCTTCCAGGCCCTTTATTCACAAAACGATCAGGCGTCAGCGTCACAACCAGCGTATCCCCTTTTGTCTTCGCTTCATGAAAATGACGAATGTGTCCTGGATGCAAAAGATCAAAGACCCCATGACATTGAACCACTCGAGATCCTGCAGCTCGTTTTTTTTCTAAAATCGCCGCAATCTCGTCTAGAGATTTTACTTTGCTATGCATGGACACCTTTTAAAAGATTCACGAACTCAGAAACTACAGCTTTTGGATAAAGATCTATCACCGCATGGAGAAGAGCAAAATGTGCAGATTCGACCAACCCATAATCTGTCCGATCGATCCAAAAATTGAGAGCCCCCATTTGACGCAAAGGGTTGTCTTCGCGAAACCCGCTCAGCGTAATCACAGGGATAGAGCGAGCGCGACAAACTTCCACCGCGTTGAGAATGTTTTTCGACTGTCCTGAACTACTAATCGCCACGAGTAAATCAGAACTTTTTGCCAATCGCTCTAGAGGATAGCTAAACACTGTTTCGTATCCATAATCATTAGAAAGACAAGTCATCAAGTTCGAGTCAAAAAACGTTTGTGAAGCAATCTTCAGAGCCTTCATTAAATCGTTGCTGAAATGAGACGCAATCCCCGCGCTCCCTCCATTGCCAATCACATAAATAATGCCTCCTTGCAATGCTGCTTTTTGGACATTCGAATGAAAACTTTCCAAAGCGGCTTGTTCCGATAAACTTCCCCTAAGACTCGAATATCTACAATCGCTTAAAGCCCTTTGTAACTGAGAAAATCGCTCTGCAAACATTTCTTTTTCTCCCTATGGCGTTAAACAGTTAAACCAACTCTGCGTTGCTGCCTGAATACTTTTTTCTTCCCAAAGAGGCGCATCCTTAAAATCTTCAATTCTTTCAACAATCCGCTGAACGCCTGCCTCAAAGGAAACTTTTGGCTTCCAGCCCAATAACTTTTGGATTTTAGAAACATCTGCAAACGTACAGTCAGGCTCTCCAGGTCTTTTCGGGATGTACGCAATAGAGCCTCCTAAAAGAGCCACGAGGCGATTGACGCTATAGTGCCCTGAGCTGCCCACATTCATAAAGGTATTCGTAAGATTCGATTGCACCGCTGTATAAAAAGCATCGACCACATCCGATACATAAGTAAAATCGCGCGTCTGTTTCCCATCGCCCACTACAGTAAACGGTTTTCCATGAAGTTTTTGCGCAAGAAAAACACCAAATACAGCCCCATACGTCCCCGTTGTGCGCGATCTAGGACCGAATACGTTGAAAAGACGCAGAGACAACGCAGGAAATTTATATACCTGCGCCCAATGCAAAACGAGCTGTTCTCCCAAATATTTTGTCAAAGCGTAAGGGTATTGAGGATTTGTAGGCGCGCTCTCTGGCGTCGGAAATTCTTTCGCAAGGCCATAGCAAGAAGACGATGCTGCGTAAATAAAGCGCTTCACCCCTGCTTTTTTTGAAGCTTCGAGAACATTTAGAGTGCCATCGACATTCGCTTCAAAATACTCACGCGGACGCTCGATCGAGGGGACGATATCGGAAAGCGCGGCTAAATGAAACACCCAGTCAATCCCTAAAAAATAAGGCTCTATCGCCTTAAAATCCCGAATGTCCGCAAGAACAAACCGAAACCCTGTTTTTTTTTGCGCTTCCACAAGATTTTTCATCCATCCTCCCGATAAATGATCGAGAACGATGACTTCATGGCCCTGCAGCAGCAAAAGATCGCTCAAATGACTTCCAATAAAACCTGCGCCGCCTGTCACTAAACATCTCATTGACAAACCTACTTTAAGTTCAGTGCTTTCATTGTCTTAATATTGACATAACGAATATCCTCCAGCGCATTGGGCAATTTGCCCGCATCAAAAGCTTCAACAAGATCTGATACCGCACGATCAATTGGATGCGTCGGCTCAAAACCCAACTCTTTTTTAATTTTTTCAGAAGAGACGTGATAAGAACGATTGTCGTTCGATGTCTCAACCACAAGATCAACAGGTCTTTTTCTGCCGACAATTTTTTGCACCATTTGTCCCAAAGCTAACACTGTGTGGTTATGATAGCCCACATTGAAAACGCCTCCTTGGATTTTAGACGAAGGGCTTTCAAGAACGTGAAGGTAGGCTTTTACCATATCTTCAATGTGAATATTGGGGCGCATCTGATCTCCCCCCATCACCTTAACTTTGCCTGTGTGATAGGCGAGATTGGTCAAAATGTTGACCACCACATCGAGCCTTTGGCGCGGCGCATAGCCACACACTGTCGCAGGGCGCAAAACTGTGCAGATAAAATCATCGGACATCTGCGCAAAAAGAATTTTTTCACATTCAGCCTTAAATCGAGAATAATCAGTCAGAGGCTCGAGAGACATTTTCTCTGTCACATTCAGCTCTGATTTCACGCCGTACACTGAAGAAGAAGACGCAAAGATAAAACGCTCTACCTTCGCTTCTTTTGCAAGGCACACAAACGGCGCAAATGAGTCGAGATTAATGGATTTGCCAAGATCAGGGTTTAGCTCAAAGCTCGGATCATTCGAAATACAAGCGAGATGAATCACCGCATCGCACCCTTTAAGCGCCTTTTTACTCGCATCAAGATCGCGAATATCGCTTTTCATCTGCACTAACTTTGGATTTTCCTCAACCTCTCGAAATACATCCTCTCCATACAGATAAAGATCCAAAACAACGACTTCATGGCCTTTTTTCAATAACTCGGGAACAAGACGCGATCCTACATACCCCGCGCCTCCAGGAACACAAATACGCATCCAACCTCTTCAAATTTTTTCTTGTCTTACTCAAAAGAAACTACTCAACGCCCCATATCTTGGCAAGCCCCTTCGAACCAGAGTCTCTATTTTCTTTGGAACTTGTGGCTATAGATCCATAGGATTTATCCATAAAAAGACATTTGTCGATTTACGGATCTTTTTTAACCACGAAAAAAACATCTGTAGATTGACATTTGTCGAAAAAAATTCGGTAAGTCAATGAAAGCGTATAGAGGGGAGAACCCTATCGCGACATTACTTCTGCAATCATTGCGCTGATTCTCGATCTCGAGACCAGAACTGAAAAGACCGTCTTTTCCCCAAGACGCAGATCACTCGTTCTTGCTTTACTGAGCTGTCACCTGACAATCAAGGGTCAGGCATCGTCATTGAATATCATGGGATTCCGCATTCTGGTCGAAAAGTCTTTCGACCAAGCCACTTTAAAGGGGCGAAGGAAATATGAGCCAGGAGATCAGACTATACCTACTTTGCTCGCAATCTTGAAAATTCACAAACACACTACATACTCCTGTACGCCAACGAGTTAAACACAAAGACAACAAACACTTTCTCAATACTCAGGGGATAAGTATAGTTCCATCTCGAGGAGATTTTTCATGAATCTATGGATTGACGCTCGAATGCTCTCTTGCAGCGGCATTGGAACCGTATTGAAAAATTTGATTCCCCGTTTAGCGAAGCCTCCCCTTTCCATCACACTGCTGATCTCTCCAAAAGATCAAAGGATCGTGGATCGCTGGGTGTCATGCAAAATCCATCTTTGCGATGCAAAGATTTACTCCGCGCACGAACAAATCGCAATAAAAAAAATCCTAAAGCCCTGTGATCTTTTTTGGTCACCCCACTACAATATTCCTTTACTGCCCATCCCAGCAAAAAAACGAGCAGTAACAATTCACGATGCGTATCACTTAGCCTTTCAAAAAACGCTTTCCTGGAAGCAAAGACTTTTTGCAAAATTTATGTTCTCTCAAGCAATCCGAAGATCGGATGCCATTGTCACCGACTCTCAATTTTCTCGAAAAGAGCTTTGCCGTTTTCTTTCAGTGCCTGAGGAAAAAATTTCCATCATCTCTCCAGGCGTTGACATCGATCGATTCTCTCAATCTAGCTCCTTAGAAACAAAAGAAGCTTTGCGAAAAAAATACCACCTTCCCCCTCAGTTTTTCCTTTTCGTCGGCAATATAAAACCTCATAAAAATTTAAAACTCATCCTCGAAGCAAAAAAGTTAGGGGCTATCAACATCCCTTTTGTCATCGCAGGAAAAAAAGAAGGTCTGCTCACTTGCGATCCCCTCATCGCAACCCTCGGAGAAGAATTGCAATGGATCGGAGAGGTTTTAGAGATGGAGCTGCCAGCTCTCTACCAAATGGCTCTCTGTCTCGTGTTCCCCTCCCTCTATGAGGGATTTGGACTCCCCCCTTTGGAAGCGATGGCAGCGGGGTGTCCAACCATCGTTTCTCATAAAGCCAGCCTTCCTGAAGTTTGCGGAAAAGCTTCCTATTTTTTATACTACAATGACCCAGAAGAACTCAAAGAGGCTCTTTTCAAAGTAGCCACAGACGATGCCCTAAGAAAAGCTCTCCAAGAAAAAGGAACGGTTCAGGCCAGCCTTTTCCCTTGGGAAAAAAGCG
>CAIPFQ010000079.1 GCA_903864395.1 uncultured Chlamydiae bacterium
GGGAGATTTGTTCTCGGGGGCGTTATTTAAATCGGGAAGGGGTTAAAAACCCCTGCCTGGTTTAAATAATCGCCCAGTTCGACCATAGGTCGAACGTCCGGGGGCAAATAGCCAAGGCAGGCAGCCCACAAAAGCTGCAAAATCGAGAATATCCTATTCTCTACAAACAGACCGATATATTCAAGAGACAGATTTTTTTTGATTGGTTGCCCAAGAAACGCCAAGAATGGTGATCGTACCGATGGCAAAGCCTGCAACGGTCGCTCCGATATAGAAGGGATCGTGTAAAAAAGGCCACAGCGCGCCTGTAATGCCTCCAGCCAAAATTCCAGTAAAAGCCCCGTACTTATTGATATTTTTCATATACAAAGAGAGGATCAAAAGAGGGCCGAAGGAGGCACCGAGACCTGACCAGGCGTAGAGGACGAGTTGAAAAATAGTTTGAGATTTGAAGCTTGCGATGACGAGACCGATGAGAGCGACAAGGAGCACGCTGCCGCGAGTAGACCAGAGGAGTTCTTTAGAAGAGGCTTTTTTACGAAAAACCCGTTTATAAAGATCTTCAGAGAGACTTGAGGCGACAACGAGGATTTGAGCGGCCATGACGTTTGTTGAAGCGCCGAGGATTGCACAGGCGACGAGGGCGGCAAAGAATGGGTTGAATGAGGTGTTAACGATATCGAGGACGAGCTCTTGTGGATGAGGCAGTCCGTGCGGAAACATGGAGATTCCGATGAGACCGATCCATGTAGCGGAGAAGAGCGCTGTACTTTGCCAGCCAATTCCGAGCCATTTCGCTTTGTGCATTTCGCTGACTTGGCTAATGCCCATGAATTTTGTAATGATATGAGGTTGTCCAAAGTATCCAAGCCCCCAACCGCCAGTGATCATGAGGATTTGCCAAAGGGTGGTAGGGCGAAAATCGGGAAAGAGGTGTACGGAGATCCCTTGTAGGTTGATGGATTGAAATATGGACGCTATTCCTTTTCCCTGCATGAGCAAATAGGCAGGAATAAAAAGGATTACGCCGAGAAGAAAAAAACCTTGAAAAAGATCGATCCAGGCTACTGTTTTATACCCTCCTGTAAAAACGTAGGAGACAACGAGGAGGAGCCCTAGAAAAATGCCGATGAGGTAATTGAGCCCAAAAAGAGACTCAACGAGAAGTCCGAGAGCGGTGAGTCCTGAGGCAATATAAACCGCATAGAAAAGGAGAGCCATGATAGCAGAGATGACTCGAATAGCTCCGCTTGTATCGTTGAACCTTGTTTCAAAGTAGGTACTCAAGGTTAAGCTGCCGAGGTTTTCCGTGATGGTTCTGATTTTAGGTGCGATGAATTGCCAGTTCAGGAACATGAAGCCAGTTAAACCGATAGCAGCCCAGGCATAAAATATGCCTTGGATAAACACTTCGGAGGGGTAGGCCAGAAAGAGCCAGCTGCTCATATCGCTTGCGTGCGCTGAAAGGGCGGTGAGCCAAAAATTTAGCGAGCGACCTCCCATGATGAAATCGGAGTCTGTTTTTTGTTTTTTATAAGAGGCGACAGCGACGAGAAGAATGACTGTGAAGTAGGCAAGAAAAGTGATTAGGTGAATCCAAGTTTCGTGGGGGTTCATAGATGGAGTCTCCTTATCTCATGCTTATAATCGAAGACTAACATAGCGTTACGAAGAAATCAAGGTCTAGAGGCTTTGTCAGAGCCATAGAGAAGACCTGCTCGGGCGAGATTGCTTCGAACATGAGGAAAGTGTTGTTCGATCTGAGAGAGGAGCTGATCCACTGTTTTTCGTTTAGAATTTTGTCCTACGGGGCACTGGCAGGTGATGCGGGCAAAGCCATATTCTTTGGCGAAAGAGCGAAGGGATTCTTCGGCGATATAAATCAGAGGGCGAATGATCGTGACGCCATAGCTTTGCATAAAAACTTTGGGCAGATTCGCTGCGAATTCCGCTTTGTGAAATAGGTTGAGTAAAAGAGTTTGCGCGCTGTCGTCTCTATGGTGACCAAAGGCGATGACTGTAGTGCCGACCTCTTTCGCGGCATCGAAAATTAAGCGGCGTCTTTCTCTGGAACATCGATAACATTCCAGTGTATCGCGTGTCTGTGTCGATTCTCTTCGAATAAAAGGGACGTTTAGCTCAGTGCAAATTGTCTTTAAATATCCCTCTCCAATCCCAGAGCCGCAAGAAAATTCTCCGTCGATATGGATCGCATAGAGATCGAAGAGGGGAAAGCCCCGACCCCTAAGGGCGTGAAGAAGATAGAGAAGACCGAGGCTGTCTTTGCCACCGCTGAGAGCGATCGCCACTTTTGCAACATCTTTTTCTAAGAGAGAGAAATCGAAAATCGCTTTGCGTACAGCGCTCTCAAGCTCTTTGCCTAGCCCTGTCCAAGGGGGTCTCGCAATAGGATGTTTGATGCTTTCCATAAATTCCTAGATAAGAGTATATCTCAAGGGAAGACGTTTCGCAAGGGAAGACTGGTTTTTTTAAAATGATGGTTTTCTTGTTGTGAAGTTAGTTGTCTATATCTTCTGTGTGTGTTAGTCTGTTTTTTTTAAAGATAGGAGCGTTGTCAATTTGATGCAAAAGCCAGAGAGAAATGATCCCTGTTCTTGTGGATCGGGGAAAAAATTTAAAAAGTGTTGTCAGATGAAAATGCATAGAGGGCGTTTTAAGGCAGAGGCGATTTCGGCGGACAGTTCAATGCAAGCGCAAAAAACTGCGGGATTGGTCTCCTTCTTGAACCCTGTGCTGTCAGGTAGTTTTGAGGAGAATCCTTTGTCTAAAAGGATGATTTCTCCTGTGAAATCGGAGCCGAAAACGAAACACTCTTGAATAAAAAAATCAAAATCCTTTAAAATGGATTGCTATATACAGAAATCGACAGGAAAAGTCGGTCTCTGAAGCCTTCCTTGCTGGTGTAGCTCAATGGTAGAGCGCCCGACTTGTAATCGGACGGTTGAGGGTTCAATTCCTTTCGCCAGCAATTTTTCTCTTGGGGGGTGTCGCATAGTGGCAATTGCAAGGGACTGTAAATCCCTCACCTTCGGGTTCCGGCGGTTCGAGTCCGCCCGCCCCCATTTTTCATAGATAAAATCATCCAAAGTATTTTGAGTCCCTTGGAAGCCGCTAACCCAAGTCCAAACTCCAGGCAAAAAGACCCGTTAAACTTGGGTTAATAGGGTGCGTCCTTAAAAAGTCATGGCAAGCGTACGTCTGAAATTTTTACTTGAAAATTCAACGCCTTATGCTACGATCTTTGGGTAGGAACGCAAGCGAACACCTTCGTCTTTGCTTAGCTCGATTTTGGCTTCTTATAAACAACGCCGATAAGATGGTAGCAGAAAAATGAATCATTCCAATGAATCGAAATTTAAAAGACTTGTCACCTACATTAAAGAATATCGAATCGATATTATTCCTGGTCTATCGTTGCATGGCATAAAAGATACTTTGGTTGGATGGGCTATTATTGGCCTAATTGCCGTTGCCAAGAAGGACATTCAAGACCCTCTTGTTCTAGAACTTAGTTTTATAATCATGTATTTGTCAGCTACCATTGGGATAATTTTATATGTTTTATACAAAGGTGTTTTGAAAGGACAGTTAAGGAAAGAACTTAAAGGCTTGATTATCAGTGAAAATACAGACGTGGAAGCACGTGATACGCGAGCGCATTTAACTGTAAAACGAAGACGCATCTATATTTATATTCGAGGATTGATTGCTACTGGGGGGTATTGCGCATTGAATGTTGCTGGTATCTATTTTAAACCTATTGATAATACTCAAATTTTTGGAGCAGACGCATTAGTTTTCACTATCATATCTATTTGGTGGCTTGGGGAAAAATATGGATGGGGAGCAAAGATTGGAATGCTATCGGCTGTTAGCGGTATTGCCCTTATCTTATTTTTTGATTATACAAGCTTTGACCAGACTGGAGGATGGGTAAGTGGTAGTTCAGCTTTTTGCTCTGTTATTGCTTTTTCTGTAATCTTTTTTATGACAAGTATCATTGTACGCCATGACACTCCTCTTCGAGTAGCTTTTTATCAAGGGATCGCTGGTGTAATGATAACTGTTGTCATATTTCTAATTACCTTATCAGTGTATTTTATTCATAAAAAAGACTTCTCTTTTCTTCATGTCTCTCTTGATACAATTAAAAATTCAGCGGTTATTGGTCTTTTATATGCGATTGCAGTGTATCACTTTTTAAGGGCTTTTTTATTTACTAGGCCAGTAATAATTGCGCCTTTGGGCTATTCTCTTCCAATATTTACAACTATTTTTGAACTGCTCTTAGGAAAAGCAGCTTTTCATTCTGTTAATTTTCTTCCAGCTTCGTTGATTGCATTTGGGTGCGGATTTATAATACGAGAAGACTATAAAGAAGCTAAGAAGAAGTCTCAAGAAAAAAACATAACAGCTTCAAAACCTACCTATTCGATAGATCATCATCTAGACTCTTCCACAACAA
>CAIPFQ010000080.1 GCA_903864395.1 uncultured Chlamydiae bacterium
GATTGATCTCCATCTTCTTTGGAAGGGGATCTTCTATAAGAGCTCTGGCAAATACAGGCTCCCAAAGGGCCCAAAGGGGGACAAGAAAAGTCTCGTACACCTCTTCTTCTTCTGGAAGAACAAATGCCTCAAGGCTTTTAGAACATTTTTCCAAACTTTTGCGCCAAAATTCCCAATTTTTTTCGCAGACCACAGGGAGCGCCTGCACTGTCTCGTGAACCATCTGCCTTAAATTTTCTTTTTTAGGCCAAGGAAATTCTAATAAACGACGCCCCTCAATCGGCTTTGCAAACGGAAGCCCCCCAACGCTGGCATCAAAAAAAGAAATTTCGGAATGGCGCAGCGCTAAAGCTTCCAACCAATGGCGCGCTAAGAGCCAATCGGGCTGAGAGAACACTGTGGTTCCATTTTTTGCTTGTGTCTCAACAAGCCCCTCCGGAAGACCCCCTTGCCCATCCGCGTATTTAGCCCCTCCTTCATAACAAAAGTCGAGTCCCACAAAAACAATGGGATTACACCCCATCCGCACGGCAATGGCTGTGAGAAAAGTACTCACTGTCCAGCCCCCATCAAAAGTTTTTCCATCCTGCAACCATTGAAAATGCGTGTCGGGAAAAAGCAAAATATCTCCCTGAAGAAGAGGAAAATTTTCTACATTCATTCGGGGCTGGATACAGCAAGGGGCTCGCTGCGGCTGACTCAGCGTCGCGATTTTATCAATCGACGCTGCGAAATGAGGCGCAAAAGACAAAAGATTCAAGGCATACCCTCCAGCAAAAATCAACGCTTTATCCTGGAAAGATTCCAAAAAAGCCCTCTCTTTTTTAAGAGAGCCCCCCGCGCCAACAATGATCGCTGGCACATCTCTAAAATTTTTTTTAATCGCCATCCCATCGCGCATCACCCTGCCTCGCTGAAAATAGCTATTTCGCATTGCAGACACGCCCCAATCCGCTGCATCAGAGAGTCCAGCATTGATCGAGAGATGAGCTAAAGACAGCTCTTTGCGAAACCTCTTGAATCTGCCATCTTCCCCACCCCAAATATAAAGGGGCAAAAAAACAGCTTCCTGCGCTATTTTGTAGACGAGCAAGGAAATTTGCAGGGGGCTGTCAAGGGTTCGAAAAGAAACGCGCGCCCTCAAAGAAGATTCCCAAGGAAAACTAATTTCCTTCTCGCTCACCACGATTAAACGCCTCCCTTCTTCTTGGCTCAGCCAATCTTGAGCGAGGGGCCAATCACCCTCCGATTCGCTTAACACACACAAGAATTCAAGAGGTTCCATATTTTTTCAATTCTGCAAAAGAAGGGATAAAAGGCACCGAGACAATGCGCCCCTGTTCCATCCATAATGTTTTGATTTGCGTCTGAGACGCTAGAGTAATAAAGGGGGCACCCACAGAGCGATTGTACCCAAATGCTTGTCTTTCAGCAAGAAGATCTAAAATCTCAGCCTTACATTCAACTAAAAGAAGGGCTTTTAACCCCTCACCCCACGGAAGAGAACAAAGAATATCTACACGGCGCAAAGAGGCGATCTCTTTTTCCACAGAAAGCAGAGCTTTGGGATACCCAAGCTTTTCGATCATAAGGGCGAGCACGCGCTGGCGCACCCTTTCTTCTGGGGCCTGGCGCACCTTTTGAGAGCGGACGGGGTCGAAAAGCTCTATTGGATTTGCACCAACCCAAAATTGCGATCTTCCCTTCGGTAGAGCAACTTGAGTTTATGGTCCTCTTCCGAGCGATAAATCAAAAACGGCTCTCCCAGAATTTCCATTTTCATCAACGCCTCGTCTTGCGTCCAAGTCTTAATCTTCATCGTCTCTGTCGACACAACCCGATGTGGCGTCAAAAGATCTTCCTCTGCATTCACCCCTTGCGCTGCAATCTCGTCATTGTACTCTTTGAGCTCATCGTACAAAGGCTCAATCACATTCACATGGACATCAACTGCACTCAAATGTTTCGCCCGATACGATTGCAGCCTTGTTTTATATCTGCGCACAAGCTTCACAAGCCGATCGGTGGCCTTATCAATCGCAGAATAGAGGCTGTCAGTACTCGCCTTCACTTTTACATGGAAATGAATGAAATTCATAAGGATAGAACAAGTGTTCTCTAATTTTTGCGTATCGAGAGTGACTGTAATGTCGATGATTTGGTCTGCGATCCTTTCGATGCGGGAGAGCTTTTCCCAAACATAATTTCGAATGGCTTCCGTCACTTGAAGTTGTTTTCCAACAACATAGATCGTATAGCCATCCTTCGCGAATTTGTCCTCTTTCCCCATAATTTCTATGACTCCGTGTTACCCCCTACAATACCGTTCTTTTCGAGACTTTGCAAGGGGGAAAAAGTTCTTATTTCCAAGGAATCCCTAAATCCTGTATTGTTGATGAGAACGCTTTTGAGAAGAATCCATGCCTAGTATCGCCGTAGTTGGAATGCAGTGGGGCGATGAGGGGAAAGGAAAAGTCGTCGACCTCCTCTCCGAACAAGCCCTTCATATCGTACGCGCCCAAGGGGGCAATAACGCGGGACACACCATCGTCGCTAAAGGAGTGGAATATCGATTCCATCTCATTCCTTCTGGAATTATATCCCCTCACACAAAATGTTATATTGGGGGTGGCACTGTCATTGACCCAAAATCTTTTCTTGAAGAGCTCTCAGCTTTAACAGCTCATGGGATTCATTTTGAAGAAAGATTGTTTCTTTCTCGCTACGCCCATGTCGTTTTGCCCTATCATCGCCTCCTCGACCAACTGTCGGAAAAGGCAAAAGGAAGTGCTGCTGTAGGAACGACGGGACGCGGCATCGGCCCTTGCTACGCGGATAAGACGCAGCGCCACGGAATTCGCATCACCGATCTCTGCCATCCAGCTTCTTTTCGCCATCAACTTGAAAGGCTCCTTCCAGCAAAAAACGAGCAACTTCACCATCTTGGCGCTCCCGCTCTCGCCCTCTCTGAGATTTACGAAGAGTATGCTGGATACGCAGAGTCGTTGAAAAGTTATGTCGCCCCTGTTGAAGAACTTTTGTATGCCGCGGCTAAAAAGGGGGAAAATATTCTTTTTGAAGGAGCGCAAGGAGCTCTTCTCGATATTACGTTTGGAACCTATCCGTTTGTCACGTCTTCTTGTACTCTTGCAGGGGGCGTTTGTTCTGGCGCTGGCGTCGGTCCCTCCCGCATCAACCAAACGATCGGCGTCGCAAAGGCCTATACAACACGAGTAGGCAACGGCCCTTTTCCAACAGAGCTGACTGAAGAAGAGCTTGCCTGTTTCCCTGGGCACGGAGCGGCGAGAGAGATCGGAACGACCACAGGGCGCAAGCGGCGCATCGGCTGGCTCGACACATTTTTATTGCGACATACCTGCGCCTTAAACGGGGTTGACGCGTTAGCGATCACGAAACTCGATATCCTCGATTCCCTCGATTCCATCAAAATTTGCACAGGGTATGAAAATACCCGATCCTTTCCTGCTCGCATTGAAGAATTAAAGGGAGCCAAGCCTTTTTATGAAACACTCCCTGGATGGAGGCGTTCTACGACAGGCATTGAGTCGTACAAAGATCTTCCGCCGCAAGCCAAAGCCTATGTACGCCGTATCGAAGAGCTTTGCGAGACGCCGATTGGAATCATTTCTGTTGGGCCCGAAAGAGAAAAGACCCTTTGGCTCGATCGGTTTTTTTAAATGGCAATAGCGCAAAAAAAAAGAACAAAGTCGGAAAGTTTTTTTTCTGAAGATCAATTGTTAAGTCTCCAGGAAAATCCTGTCCCTCATCATATTGCCATTATTATGGACGGCAATCGGAGATGGGCAAAACAAAGAGGGTTGCCAATAAAAATGGGGCACTGGGAAGGCGCTGAAACCTTAACAGACGCAGTTGAAGCCGCTTCTGCTCTGGGCGTAAAAACTTTGACCGTTTATTCTTTTTCCACGGAAAATTGGGGCAGAGCGCAAGAAGAAATCGAAGCTCTCATGCAACTTTTCTCAACCTATCTGCGTCTCAAGAAAAGTTCCATGGTTCGCGATGGGGTGCGCTTAGACACAATTGGAGACCTTTCTCGATTCCCTCAAGAGGTAAGGGGCGCGTTCCAATCGACAAAAGAAGCAACAAGTCATTGCAAAAAAATCAATTTAGTCTTAGCCATGAATTATGGGGGGCGCGACGAGATTCGTCGAACGTTTGTGAAAATGCTTCAAGAAAACAAAAATCTCCATGTAAATCCCGAGCAAATCACTGAGGATCTCATTGCAAAACACTTGGACACAATGCCCTGGGGAGATCCAGAGCTTCTCATTCGAACGAGTGGAGAGATGCGAGTCAGTAATTTTCTTCTTTGGCAAATGTCTTATGCGGAAATCTACATGACAGAAAAACTGTGGCCCGACTTTACCCCTAAAGACCTTTTTGAAGCGATTGTCTCCTTTCAAAAAAGGGGTCGCAGACTGGGAGAGGGAGGATGATTGTGATCCAAGACTTTATTCGAAGGATTATTCTCTCCGCAGTACTTATTTTAGGCACCTCTTTATTGCTCCTATATGCGCAAACCCTTTGGGCGCAGTGGCTAACAGCACTTTGCACAGCCTCTTTAAGTGCGATAGCCATTTGGGAATATGGGCAATTTGTCAAAAAAAAAGGGGGGCAAATGATTTTGCCTGCCCTGATCGGAATTGGGATTGCCCAAACGCTTTCTTTTTTTTTTGCTGCGCTCTGGTTTGAGGGCTCCTGGGCTCTTCCCTCTCTTGTATTTTTTGTAGGCTTTTTGATTCTCATCGCGCTTCACTTTAGGGATAAGAACGGGGCGATTGTCAATTTAGCCGTCTCTTCCTTTGGTTTGATCTATATTGCGATCCCGATGGGTCTTCTCTTGGGCATTTTTTATGGTTCTGGAACTTTGCAAGACGGCAGATTTTGGATTTGCTATCTTTTGATTGTCACAAAAATTTCAGATGTTGGCGCCTATTTCGCTGGGAATCTTTGGGGAAAAAGAAAACTGGCTCCCATGATTAGCCCTGGAAAAACCATAGAAGGTGCCATTGGCGGACTTGCCTGTTCTATTTTTGCCAGCTTAGCTTTTTACGCCATCAGCGATTTTTCTGGGACGGTCCGTTTTTCCTTAGGGGCTTTGGAAGCCATTGTTTTGGGAGCTCTTCTTGGAAGTATTGGACAATTTGGAGATCTCGCAGAATCGCTGCTGAAGCGCGATGCGAATAAGAAAGATAGCAATACCCTACCAGGGCTTGGTGGTGTTCTAGATTTAATTGATTCTCTTCTTTTTAATTCTTTTATTATTTTCTTTTACACACAACTTTTATGATTATTGTAATAGATGGTCCCGCAGGGACTGGAAAATCAACGGTCGCAAGACACTTAGCACAAAAGCTTGGATTTATCTTTTTCGATACAGGAGCTATGTATCGATCGGTCGCTTGGATGGTGATTCAGGCGGGAGTAGATCCAAAAAATCGAGAAGCAGTCGCTCAATTACTTTCTGAATTTACCTATGAAATCAAAACTGAGACCCATGGAGAAAAACGATATTTTTCTTGTGGGACGGATGTCACAGAGGCAATTCGAGTACCCATGATTTCAGAGGCAGCCTCCCAAGTAGCTATGTATCCAGAGGTGCGTCAATCTTTAGTGCGAATCCAAAGAGAGTTTGGGAAAAAATTGAGCGCCGTGTTTGAAGGGCGCGACATGGGAACCGTCGTCTTCCCTGACGCCGATCTCAAAATCTTTCTCACAGCGACGCCCTATGAGAGAGCGGTGAGACGCTTAAGAGAGCTTCAGAATAAATTTCCCGACATGGCCGATTCGCTTCGTTTTGAACAGATTTTAGAAGAGATTCAAGAGAGAGATAAGAATGATTGCACGCGCCCAGAATCTCCTTTAAAAAAAGCTGTGGATGCCCACTGCATTGACACTTCAAAGCTCAGTGCGGCAGAGGTGATAGAAAAGATTCTGAAACTCGTCCCTAAAAAAAAATATTCTCCGATGAAGTTTTCTTATTGGAGCGTCTATTGGATGACTAGGTCTTTTTTCAAACTATGTTTTCGCTTAAAAGTGTATGGATTAGAAAACTTTCGCCCTGGATGTGGCATTATTGCTGCCAACCACGCTTCCAACTTCGACCCCCCCGTACTTTCTGTCTCTTGCCCAGAAGAGGTGCATTTTTTAGCGAAGGATTCCCTTTTTCACATTCCCCTTTTAGGAAGACTCATTCGTTGTCTTAATTCGCATCCTGTCGCAAGAGCAGCCTCCGACGCATCCACTTTTCGCGACTTGCTCAAAATTCTTCAAGGGGGAGAAAAAGTGATTTTATTTCCCGAAGGCAAACGCACTCCAGACGGGAACCTTCAGCCCTTGGAGAGGGGGCTGCCTTTTATCATGCAAAAATCGCAGTGCCCGATCTTTCCCGCCTTTATCGATGGCACTTTTTCTATTTGGCCGATCCAAAAAAAGCTTCCCAAACTTTTTGGCAAAATTACGGTGATCTTTGGCTCCCCCATTGAATGGAGCGATTTTGCAACGCTAAACAAGCGTGAAGCAGAGAAGCTCATTTTAGAAAGAACGAAGAAAGCCCTCGAAGACCTTGAGAAAAAACTAAAAAACATGCGGCCAAGATGACTCGAACATCCACCGAGTTGCCCCGACTAGAACCTGAATCTAGCGCGTCTGCCAATTCCGCCATGGCCGCAGAACCGTAGAGTATAGGGTGATCTTGCTTTTAGA
>CAIPFQ010000081.1 GCA_903864395.1 uncultured Chlamydiae bacterium
CATCCGAACCAAGAATATATCAAGGTCAACACGCAAAACATCCTTTTTATCGTAGGGGGCGCGTTTGTCCACCTCGATAAAATCATTGCAAAACGGTTAGGCAAAAGCACCATTGGCTTCGATGCGAGCGGAAAGCAGGCCATTGACACACAAGAGACGAGCTATCTCCTCTCGAAGGTAGAGCCAGAAGATTTAATTTCTTTTGGGATGATCCCTGAATTTGTGGGGAGATTCAATGGGATCGCGAGCTGCAATGAGTTGACGGTGGAAGATTTGGTGCAGATTTTAACGCAGCCTAAAAATGCGGTTATCAAGCAATACGAGGCTCTTTTCGCGGAAGAAAATGTGAAATTAGGGTTTACCGAAGAGGCTCTTCAGGCGATGGCGCAAAAGGCCAGAGATACGGGGACAGGTGCGAGGGCTTTACGGATGATCGCAGAGAGTGTTTTGAGAGATTTGATGTTTGACGTTCCTTCAGATCCTTCGATCCAAGAAATTCTCGTCGAGGCGCCCTGTATTACAGACGGCACCCCTCCGAAAATCATTCGAAAAAAAATCGCGTAGCGATTATCGCGCAGCGATTATTTTCCGACCTGAGCATAAGCGGCCGCATCATTGTCCGCTTTGCTCTTCGCATCGCCCGCAGCAGATTGAGCCGCGCTGATGGTTTGAGAGACAGACTGATTCAACGTCTGCTGTACATCAGAAAGAGCTTTTTGTTTGCTGCTCTCGCTCTGTGGCACTGCCGCAGCCGTTTTTCCAGAACCCTGTGCAATCTGACTGCCCCCTGTGTTCACAATATCTAAATAACGAATCTTTGCTTGATGAGAATTGGACAGAGATTGCATTTGATCTTCCGCTGACTTTCTCACTTCTTTATTATGTGCCTGCACCTTTTTCGCCAATTCAGGATTCATTTTTAAATGTTGTTGGAACTCCTCTTTCTTAATTCCTTCGCTATTTGTCGTCACAAAATCCTGCATTGCCTCTCGATCTTCAGCAAGATTCTCAAACTTCTTAAGCATCCATGTATTTTCTTCGCCTTTTAATCGCGTTTCAAGAGCGGTTTTTCGCGTATTGGCTGTAACTAATTCCTCTCCAATGACACCCCCTCTTTCTTGATCTGCATTCAATTCTTCTATTTCTTTATTGACACCCTCTATTTCTGTTCTTGTGCCCTGAATCCTCTGTTTAAGCTCATGAGAGGTAAGACTATTGAGATTCTCTTCTCCCCCTTGGACAACGATGCGCGCATCGCTCTGTCCTTTCATACCCTTTTCAAAATCATTATGCCCCTCAATCTGTTTTTCCAAAGCTCCTGTTCCATGCATCCAAGCCGAAGTGCCAGCGCCAACTAACATTGTGCCCCCGACGATCGCAGCGGCAAAAGAGCCCCACGCCTCTGTTTTCATTGCGTCGGCTTGGTTATCAGCACTTTTAAACGCATATTCGAGCTGCATCTTTAACAAGCCATCTCCATGAGAGTCCGTACCCCCGTAAGCGGCCGCCATTTTCTTTGTATACTCAAGCCATGCCTGCATTTGCTGTTGATCGAGCTTCATAATTTCAAGCATAGCCATGTAATAGAGTCCCATCATACTGGGATACAACGCATTGGCGCTTCCTGAAACATTCGCATTTACATTATTATTTACGTTATTCATTGAGTCCGTAGTATTCATTATTATCCCCTTATAATTAAACGGCTAATTCGTTGAGAACCTGGATCCCGCGACCTACGCCATCCATGGTATGCCCTGCCAGCAAGCGAGTATTGGCTCGATCTCTTGCGATCTCTTGCGTCTCGCTCTGACGACTTGCACTTGTATTTTTCTGAAGTTGCTCTAAAAACTGGTGTAAAAAGTCTGCAATCGCCGCATTATCAAGAATTGCGCGCGTCACATCTCCTTGCCGTGAATATGTTTGCCCCTGAGCCAGATTCAATCCAGCATCGCTTCCCATCCCCCCAATCTGAGCCACCGTCGAAAGACGGGTCACAAGCGATGTGGCGCCTGAAAGGCTCATACCGCTTCCGCTGATGAGAAGAGCGAGCATTTGCAAGACCGATTGAAGCAGACTGCAAATGATCGCAGCATCCGAAGACAAGTTCTCTTCCTTGCTTTTCTTTTCAATCAATTTTGCCAAATCGCTCATGATATTTGTATTGCCTAACGCGTAGACACTAAAGCCGCCAAGACGCCACAGGGCGCGCGAGCTTGAAAGATCGCCAATCGCGTCTGTTTTTGCAATATCGTCTGCCTTTACTCCCAAAGATGAACTCACAGCTTGCGAGGAAACTTTTTCAGAGATCGCTACGGCATTATTTTGAAAATTCGTAACAGTCATGGTCGATGCCTCTTGCAACAAGTTTTGCGCAGCTTCTTTCCCAGCAATGTTTGCAGCTTTTTTAGCCCCTATATTCATGCCGCCCACAACGAAATCTCCTATGGACTGTTCCATGAAGGTCAGATACGCTTTTTTCGCAGCCGAGCGCACTGTCTGACGAAGAACAGATGTAAGCAGATCTTTCGTTTGGTTGATTACACCTTCCTGAGCTTGATCGCCTAGTTCGTTGCGATACATAGCTTTCGCGCTATTTTCAACTTCTGTCTCCATCTCCTTGACAACGAGATCTGCTATCTCTTTCGCCGATGTCTCTGCTAGATGTTTTACTAAAAGGTCTCCTGCGGCAGACAGCCCTCCCGTGAGAGCCATTTCTAAGGCAGCATAGATTACTTCGCCGCCAATTTGGCTGCCGATCTTATCGCCGATCATCTGCCCAAGGCTCTCTTTCATAATGCCTGCATCTTGAAGCTGGCTCATAACGAAGTCTGCGGCTAAGAGAACTAAAAAAATCGCGCTCGGACAAAACACAGCCATTACAGCAAACATGATAATCTGCGTAACTTCCATGATCTTTTTCGTTAAAACCGACTGTTTCGCTAGCTCTGCCTGAATTTTTTGATTTTCAAGCATGTCGTCGAGATTCATTTGAGAAGAAGTTAAAGCAGATTTAGACATTTTTTCTTCGTTACTGGCCTTTGAAGCTTCTGATTCCGCCTTCAACAAACCTATGATGCCCAAAACATACATCAATAAAGACAAAACTTTTCCTTGCTTCTCCTTTAAAGTCAGCGCTGGATCTTGTAGGATTTTCTCAATTTTACGAGATAAATCCTCCAACATATACTGCAATTGGAGCATTGAGGAGTCAACGCTCGCAGCGCCTGCCAAACCGCTCATTGCTTTGGAAATCAAATCTTGCATAGCCGATAAATTCTTTATAGACGCTTGATCAGCATCTCCCTTAGCCCAGCCGCCGCAAAAAATGTCTTCCCAGATATTATAACTCTTTGCATCTACATTCGTTGCATTGGAATCTGCGTGATATTTTTGTAAATCTGTTGTCATTTGGCCGACAAGATTGTCAATGGTTCGCTGGGAAGCTCCGCTCAATGCTTGTATTTTAGCGATGCATTCCTCCACTTGCTCTATAGAAAGTTTTCCATCTTTATCATTAGATAAAATAGCTTGGTAGCGATCCGATTCGGCTTTTTGAAACAACGCAGTCTCTATTTGCTTGATGTAGCTTTGTATAGTGAGTCGCTCTTCTTTACTTTTCGCCGCACCACCGAGCCCTATGCTCGCATTCAAAAGCAAACTCAATGTATCAACAATCGGCGCTAATTGCGGATCGATCTTCTTAATTTCAGATTGCAAATTATCAATATCAGAATTACATAAATTAATTAATAAGCCATCTTCGTCATACGTATCTTGCATTTCTTCCAATTGCGCTTCTATCCCTCCAGTAGGGTCTAAACCAGATAGGTTAGACAGCGTTTGAATATAAGAAGCCAAATCTGCCTGATCTTTCTCTAGTTGATTAATTTTATTTTGATCTTGTTCGATTTTATTAATATCATTTTCAATTTCATTAAATTGTTTATTAACAGAAGCTAAGTATTGATCTAACGATTGTTCTACTGAAGGTGTGTCTGCATTTAATCTATTATCCATAACCTTTCCTCTGTTGTTATTATACAAATGACGACTCTTGGCGCCCGTCTAAACTTCCTCTCTTATTAAGATTTTATCATAATATTATTAAAAAGTCAATAACATTTACTATCTATAAAAGGCTTAGTCTATTGCACAGAGAAAGGAGTTCTTTTCTAAAAATGCGAGAGCCTCTCTCGCCTCTGTGGTCGCTATCTCTGTAGTTCACACCGAAACGGGAGGGGCTTCGCCACCCCTTCCCACCCAGGATCACACAAAGGACTGACCGAGCAACTGACCAATATTTCCATAAGGCTCAGTGAACGCTGCGGCCAAATCTTTTAGCGTACTAGGGAGTCCGCTTGTTGTTTGAAGCTGACTGCTCTCAGCGCGCGCCTCCGTCGATCCAGGTTGCTCTTCCGCCTGCGCCTTAGAGCTGAGAAACGAATTTGTCGCATTCAAAGCCGCCATCACCTGCGAATTAATAGCTGAGCCGTCGCTGCTCGGCGTCTTAGCTGCCTGACCCGCTAAGGAAAACATGCTCGCCATAAAAGCTTGAGAAATAACATTTTGATATTTACCCCCTGCGCTCGAAATTTTTGTAACAAGATCCAGCATAGCATTTAACGCCTCGTCAGTGTTAGGCTTATGAACATTTATCTGCCCTTGTACTTTATTAACATCGTCACATAAAGCTTGAACCTCTGGATCAGCATCTGCAGGACACACCCAAGCCTGTTTCGCTGGATCGTATGTTATAAGAGGGTCAGAGACCTGCGCCCTCGTTAGAGCCTCATTGGAATTTGTCCAAAGGTTTAACGACGAAGTCTCTGCTTCCAACATGCTTAACTGTACATCGGTCAACAGACCTTTTGTTACATTCGCTAAAAAACTATATATATTTCCTGATTCAATCATGATTTTTTTCCTTAAGTTTAATAGGTTGCTTTTAAAGCGGAGCTGACTGCCCTCAATAATTGTTTAATAGGGTCTTCAATAGCGAACAAGTTGTCGCTCGCACTTCCTTCTTGCTGTATGCGCACCTTCCCCGATTGAATCAGGTTGTCCAGAGAACCCAGCTCATTATTCATCGAGGCGGAATCCATTTGGTACTTTTGATAATCAGACGCCGCCTGCGCAGGCAGAGAAGGATCGCTCGGATCAGAGGCGGCTTTTGCACTATCCGCCACATACCTCTGCTCATCCGTTGTTAACAGATCTGAATAACTCTCGTTTTTTTTCAAATAGGCCATCGAAAGCCCTAACATTTCATTCGATGTTTCTAATTGCGTCGCGTATAGATTTCCCCCCGCCAACGCCGCGATCGCCTCACCGATCACCTCAATCCCACTAGCCATTCAACTCCCCCTATCTTATTAATATTTTATCATAATTTTATTAAAAAATCAATAAGATTTTTTTACCCTTTGGCAACAGCCTGAATCGCTTGTGTGATTACTGAAGACACAGCTTGCATCATAGATTTACCAAAAGACTGGATGGTCTCCATTAGTTTTGACTGGTTTTGCACCATCACCTGCGTTGCACTCTGGCTCGCATTTGTTGCAGCATTGGCTTGACTGAAGTTATCTGTCAGAAGCTTAGCAGCTTCCGTAGCGCCGTTTTTATCACCTGGAAGGGCTAAGTCATCCGAAAGCTCCTTAAAGCTCTGAATATGACTGGTGTCGGTAGAAACCCCTCCAAAATGATAGGAGGCTCCCCCTTGAGGGCCATATTGACCATTTAAAGGATCGCTAGAATCGTTAATATCTTCGCGCATCGTCAAAAGATTGCTAAATATACTACACTGATCTGAACCTTCTGTCCCAAGAGCTTCTCGGATAGTAGCGCCTGCACCTGTCGGATCTGGTTGATTGACATCGATCGTTGACAGAAGCTTAGACAGTGATTGCGCCACATCATCCACGGAAGCGGTGGAATGAGCCCCCGTCGCAGTTTGGATGTCGCTCAAGCACTTATTTACATCCCCTTGAATCTTAAGGTTATACCCGTTAATTCTCTGCTGTCCATCCATCTCAGCAGAACCATTGCCAGACACCAAAGCCATCAAGGCATAATAGAGCTGTATAGGATCTTTGATCTGACTGAGTTTTTCTAGCTCTTTTTGGTATTCGCTTTTTATAGCAGCCTCTTCTGCAACCGCTTCCTGATAGGCCTTTGCGTCATCGATCATTTTCTGATAATCTGGATCAAAATTTGGAACTGAGCTACTCATAATTATACCCTCACATTTTTTTGTTGATTTCTAAATTTTCTTGCCAAGGAGCGCCCTGCAACAGCATCTTTTACATTATTTTTAACCACTTGATTCTGTGCAAGTTCCGCGCGTCCTTCAATTTGTTTCTTAAGAGCCTCAGGGGCAATCCCATGGCGTGTAGCAGCTTTAGCAAAAGATTGCATAAATTTGCCATGCGCCTCAGAGAGCTTTTTCTCATATCCTTCTGGCTTTAAAGCAGATGAAGCCGTCTCACGCAACTCTATAAACGACTCAAAATCAGTAACAAACTGTCTTGCTTCGTCCGTCACAGCCTCATCTTTAGCCTTTTGAATCATCTCTTTTAAGTTTTCTTCTCTCATTCTGTACCGACCCCAATTTGCCTTATACCGTAATTATAACATATTTTTATTAATTTTGCAAGAACAAAAATTAAACATTTACAAAAGATATTGTTTATGATAGAATAATCAGAAACAGGAGATTTATATGAACGACGTGGAGACAACAGGCGTATCAAATAACAAAAATACGTGCGATATGCAGGTAAACGAAGTTCCGGATCAAAAAAAATGGCATCTTCGCTCCCTATACGGCTCCTCTTCAGTCTATTTAAAACTCAAGGCGGGCGGCTCCACTGAATCAAAAGAGGACAAAGCGACTCTCAAAGAACGGGAAGAGAAAATTGATCAGCTTCACACTAAAATCGATAAGATCTGGGAAAAAGCTTCAGCCCATATCTCCAGTAAAGATAGCAATTTTAAAGACTTAAAAATCAACTTTAGTCAGCAAAGCATTTTCTACAAAACAGCAAATGGAAAGCTCGATTATATCGCCCACTACGATCTAGAAGAGGGAAACGAGTTAGAGACTCTGATGCAAGAAGTTCGCGATCTCTCCCATGACCTTCTTTCCTTCATTGATCCAGAAAATCCTTCTTCGAAAACGATTGGGGAGCGGACTGGGAAAAATTCCTTTGAGATGAACTATCTTCAAGGCACGCTCAAAAAAGACCCGCAAAGATTCTTTACAGAGGGGCACTTCGATCGTTTGTTTCCAATAGGAACAGACGAGCTCGTTAGGATCAAAGCGAAAACGGCCATTGATGAAACCATCCATCTGATCGATGCTCTTAAAAAGAAAGCCGATAAAGAATTAAAAAAACTCAACGCCGGTACACACACTGTTGATCTGAATAAAAGCAAGTACAGACAGGAGCAAGATAGAAAATCTGACATAGAAAACTTAGAGAAATACATCGCGATGCTTGAGGACGTAAATTATTACGCGCTCTTCACTGCTATTGGTGTTTTCGGATCCAACGAATCGCCTAAAGACGATCACGACCATATCGCTTTAGCAGAAAAAGCAAGAGAAAAAACATACCAAACACTGCAAAATATCGCACAACCTAAACAAACTTGGCTAGAGTATGTTTATGATCCAGCCGATCGAAAAAATCTACAAAGTCGATTCCCCAACCTTGCTTCAGACGCTCATGAAGTAGGAAGCCTCCTTCTGCCTACCCACGAAGCCTACGCGTTAGATCAAGAGGAAACTCCAAGCCCTGCTAAAACCCCCTCAATGACGGGATTTATCGCGCGTCTATCTATGACAAAAATAAGATTGTTAGCAAACACAAACTATTCTAAACTTAAAGAAGAAATCAAAACAAAAGACAGCGAGATAAAAAAACTTAAAAAAGAGATTTTGGATCTTAAGCGAAGCGCATACAGACAAAATAAAGCAA
>CAIPFQ010000082.1 GCA_903864395.1 uncultured Chlamydiae bacterium
TCCTCAGGTTTGAAGTAAGAAAAAGAGTATAAATGAAGGCATGGCGCGTGGAAAGTGGAATCTTTACTTGATGCAAAAATTATCAGAAACTAGGCGATTCCTGACACGCCAGCAGCCAACCCAAAAAAGTTGCAAAGTCGAGATAACAAAAAAAGTTCTACAAGTGAATGCAGTAGACAACACCTCAAGCAGCCCCCTAACGTCTGAAAAAAATCCCTTCAAAAATCTTCCTAGAAAAAGAACTCTCTTTCCTCTATCATCCTATTTCAAAAACACGATGCGTGGTGGTAGAGGCTTTTTAACAGAAAAAGCTTCTCTTGCAACGAGACCGAAAAATCTTTAACAAGGGAGCGCGGCTCACCTCTGAGCGGTGTCAATACTGATGCACGAAATTTTACTCAACGTTGAATCCAAAGAAATCCGCTGTGCCTACCTGAACAGAGGGCAGCTCTACGATCTCGTGATCGATAGAAAAAAAACACGCCAAATTACTGGCAATATCTATCGCGGCAGAGTCACAAATATCCTCCACAACATTCAATCCGCTTTTATCGACATTAACGAGGGAGAAAGCGGCTTCATCCATATCAGCGACATCCTTGAAAATACAAAAAAATTCGAAGAGATGTTCGAGATGGATTTTGATCTCGACTACGATATTTCTAAAATGAACGCCAGTCCCAAAGCCAAAGATATTTCACAGCTTCTCAAAATCGATCAGTCCGTCCTTGTCCAAGTCGTCAAAGAACCCATCGGCACCAAAGGCGCAAGACTCACCTCCAATATCTCCATCGCAGGGCGCTACCTCGTTTTACTTCCCAACAACCCCCACCGTGGCGTATCCAGAAAAATCGAAGATAGGGAAGCGAGAGAAAGGCTCAAAAAACTCGTCCGATCTTTTGAAATGCCCCAAGACATGGGTCTCATCTGCCGCACCGCAAGCGCGGGAGCGACAACAAACATGCTCGTAGAAGAGGCCACCGACCTGCTCCACTCTTGGCAAAGTGTTGTGGAAAAATTCGATCAAGCGCAAGGCGCCGCTCTCCTTTACGAAGAGTCCGATCTCATCAAGCGCGCGCTCATTCAGTGCATCGACAAAAAGTTTGAACGCCTCCTCATCGACGACTATGCAACCTATCAGAGGTGCAAGCAAATGGTGCAAAAATACGCGGACGAGCACCCTTTGAAGATCGAGCTGTATCGAGACAAAACACCCATGTTCGAGCGATTTAATGTCGAAAAAGAAATCGATAAAGCGATTCGCCGCAAAATATGGCTCGGCTCTGGTGGCTATCTATTCTTTGATCGGACAGAGGCCATGCACACAATTGATATCAACTCAGGGCGCAGCTCGACCAATCCCGCTGGAGGCGATGTAGAAGAAACACTCGTCCGCATCAACTTAGAAGCGACGGAAGAAATCGCTCGACAAATCAGGATTCGCAATATTGGCGGTCTAATCATTTGCGACTTCATTGACATGCGCTCCAACAAAAATCAGAAAAGGGTTCTCGAAAAACTCAAAGAATGCATGAAGGAAGATTCTGCGCGCTGCACGATCCTCGGCATGAGCGAGTTCGGCCTTGTCGAAATGACGCGTCAAAGAAATAGAGAATCTTTAGCACAAACAATTTACACAAGCTGCCCCTATTGCTCAGGCTCAGGACTCGTCAAAAGCCATGAAAGCGTCTCCGTCGATATCGAGCGTTCTTTGAAACGGCTGATCCACTGCCAAAATCAATTCGCCTTAAAACTCGTTTTACATCCCGAATTGAGCCGCTATCTCGACAGCGGAGATAAGGAATTTTTTAAAAAAACGGCCAGCCTTTCTAACGCCCATTTAGAATTTGGCGTAAGCGACAACTTGCATTTAAATGATTATCTATTTTATTCGACATTGAATGGACAAAAAATCGACGCATGAGACTCTTTTGGAGGCCGCCTGCCAAAAACTTCAGTCTCAAATTTCGCCCCACTATTACGCCATCGCGCTCCAATTTATCGATGGCTATGCCCGAGCACTAAAAGGTGCTTTTGATCAAGCCATCCCCAACCTCCTTCTCTTCCTACAGCTCGCAGAGGAACAATTTAAACACCCCTATCGATTTGAGCCGTATCACAAAAAAGTGCGCCACCCCATAGATTACTATACATTTTCTCTCGACTTCATTCGCCCCCTTATCGACCTCTCCCGATCTTCCCTCTTAGGGGAGTCTCACCTCGATACTCTCTCCAAAGCGCTCGCTCGCAAGGAAAATGTCATCTTGCTGGCCAATCATCAAACAGAGCCTGACCCCCAGGCAATCTCTATTCTCTTAGAAAAAAAATACCCGCATCTAGCCGAAACCATGATCTTTGTTGCAGGCGCGCGCGTCGTCACAGACCCGTTAGCGATTCCTTTTAGCATGGGATGCGATCTTCTTTGCATCTATTCCAAACGCTATATCAACTCGCCACCAGAGGGAAAAGAAGCGAAACGGCTCCATAACAAAAAAACAATGGAGCAAATGAGCCGGCTGCTGAAAGAGGGAGGCAAAATCATTTACGTAGCTCCCAGCGGAGGCAGAGATAGAAAAAACCAACAAGGCGTCATTGAAGTCGCCCCCTTTGATCCTGCCAGCGTGGAAATGTTTTATTTAATGGCAAAAAAGGCCAAACGGCCGACTCTATTTGTCCCCCTCGCCCTTTCGACCTACGAGCTGCTTCCTCCACCCGAAACCATTCAAATCGAGCTTGGAGAGCTGCGAACCACAAACCGCACCCCCATCGCAATTTCTTTCGCAAAACCCTTTGATATGGAACATTTTGAAGAGACTGAAGAGCCAAACAAACTCAAAAAACGAGAGATTCGCGCCCAACGCCTTTGGGCAATCGTCAACGCAATGCATACAACCCTGGTACAATCATGATCCTCCTCACCCTTCTTTGCTGTATAATCCAAGACACCTCGTCTCTCCCCCTTTTGAATCTTCAAGAAAGAGAATCGGTTAAAATGAGATACAATAACGGCTTGGAAATGCTTTTGATTTCCGATCCCAAGGCGGACAGAGCCGCGGCCGCGCTCGCAGTAGACGCAGGATCTTGGAACGACCCTTTAGAATTTCCTGGCATGGCCCACTTTTGCGAACACATGCTATTCATGGGAACGGCAAAATATCCCGATGAAAATGAATTCATGGCGCTCGTCGGCGATCATGGAGGATCGACAAACGCTATGACCTCCGCAGACAGAACTATTTACATGTTTTCCTCAAATGAAGAAGGCTTTTCAACTCTGCTCGATCGGTTCGCCCATTTTTTTATCGATCCTCTTTTTAAACCCACGAATATTTCGAGAGAAATGCACGCAGTAGATCAAGAATTTGCTAAAAGCATCGAACACGATGGCTGGCGCTCCATGATGGTGTTTAAAGAAACTGGAAACCAAAACCACCCCAATCATATGTTTAGCTGCGGAAATTCCAAGACGCTGGCAAACATTCCTCAAAGCGCTCTGCAAGGATGGCATAAAAAGCATTATAGCGCGGATCGAATGCATGGGGTTCTCTATTCCTCGATGAAGATCGAAGAGCTAAAGGAGCTCGCAGCCAAAGCCTTTGGCGCGGTGCCGCGAGTAGAGAAGGTGCCTGAGATTGACGCTTCAATGCCTCTCAGCTCCGCGCAGCAAAGAGGACACATCGCCTATATCAACCCGATCTTAGATGGGCAAAGTTTGCTTCTTTGTTGGGAGCTGCCTCCCTCGCTGTCTGAAGACGATTCTCAATCGGCAGCGCTGATCGCTTACACCCTCCAAAGAGGGCAAAAACACAACCTTTGTGAACAGCTCAAACAAGAAAGGCTCATTCACGATCTTTCGATTGACGTCGATGAGCTAGCGGGCCCAAAACACCGTTTTTTTGAATTCCAAATTGATTTGACTGAAGAGGGCGCTAAAAATGCAGACCTTGTTTTGCAAAAAGTCTTCCAATCGCTCTCTCTCATTCAGCAGACGGGCATTCCCCACTATCTATTCAAGGAAAAAAATGATCTCGCAAAACTTCAATATCAATATCAACATCGCAAAGACGCATTTTCCTATGTCACTCAAATCGCCCGCACGCTTCCCAACGAACCTCTCACCACATACCCAAGAGCCCAGCTCCTCGCCTCCAAATACTGTCCGCAGAAAATTTCTGAAGCCGCCCATTTTTTAACGCCAGAGCGCTGCGCGATATTTTTTCTGGGACACCCCCATCTGACGCAAGTCGCTCCGGACCGACGCGAGCCGTGGCTCGGAGCTGAGTACACCGTGAAAGCAATTCCGAAAGATTGGATGGCTCGCTGGGCGAGGGCTCCCTTGCATCCAAATATTCATCTTCCCGAGCCAAACCCTTTTACCCCAACCCACCTAGGGCTTGTGACAACAGACGCCAAAGAAACTGTTTTGCCTATGCTCATTTCAGAAAGCGCCTTTGGCGCCGCCTACTTTGCAAAAGTCTCTGAATTTCGAGAGCCTTCTACGGCCATTCATTTGACTCTTTTGTCGCAAGAAATCCAAAATGATCCCACATCGCAGGGGCTCTCCGCCCTCTACTGCGCCTATCTCAATGAGATCCTTCATCCAACCCTTGCGATGGCCAATACGGCAGGTCTCAAGGCCTCGATTGCGCCTAGCAGCGGCTCTATACAAATACATATTCACGGTTTTAGCGAAAAAGCGCCGCTTCTTCTCGAAACCATTGTGCGCGCACTCTCCTCTGCCCCTCCGAGCCGAGAGCAATTTGCAACCTATGCCTCCTTTTTAAAAGACGAATATGCGAATGGGCAAAAAGATCTCTCCTTTCGACAGGCAAAAGACCTCGCCTATTCTCTAATTCTCCCCAATCAAGCCACGCAAAAAGCAAAGCTAGCGAGTTTGGAAAAAATCACCTACGGCGATTTTTTAAATTTTCAAAAAAAACTGCTCGAAAAAACCTATTTGCAAGCCCTTTTCGCGGGGAATTTAACCCTGCGCGAAGCAGAAGCGGCGTGGATCGATGTGATTCATGGGCTGGGAAAAAACCCTTTCCCAAAGCCAGAGCATCCTGTGACGACGGTGGCAGAGCTCCCCGAGGGGCCTTATTCGATTTTTCATAAAACCGAAACGCAGGGCAATGCAGCCTTTTTAGTCCTAGACGCAGGGGGATTTACGCACCCTCGAAGAGCTGCGCAAGAAATCCTTTCTTCAGCGCTTAAAGAAGCTTTTTTCAACGAGCTAAGGGGGCGCCAGAAAACAGGATACATCGCTATTGCGGAAGGCCAAGAAATTGAGAAAAGACTTTTTGAGTTTTTTGTCGTTCAGTCAAACTCTCATCAGCCCGAAGATTTGCTGTATCGTTTTGAGCTTTTTTTAGAAGAGTTTCTTGAAGATTTTTCGGAAAAAATTTCGCAATCACGATTTAAAACGCTGCAAGAGAGCACAGCACTCAATTTAGAACATAGAGACTGCAATCTCAAAGACAAGGCCAAAATTCTCAACGCTCTCGCCTTTCACTATGGAGCGAATTTTCATTTTATCGACCAAAGAATTGAAGCGATTCGAGCCTTATCGTACGAAGAATTTTGCGATACAGCGAGAGACATTCTCTCGCGCGCTAATAAAAAAAGACTCGCGATCCTCATGAAAGGAAAGATTTCTGCCGATTTTGCTTATGAGCCCATCACCCCCTCCGAGCTCCAAGAAATCGCGATATATACGCAAACCCCCTAAAATGAGCTGGAAAGAGAGTTTTTACGACACTTTTACTTGAATTTTGTCATAAAAAGTGTCGTAAAGTGTCGCAAAAAATTGCTTACGAGCCCTTAGCCCAAGTTCGCAGACAA
>CAIPFQ010000083.1 GCA_903864395.1 uncultured Chlamydiae bacterium
CTTTTTTGGGTTGGATGCCTCTGAATATTTGTTCTCGGGGGCGTTATTTAAACTGAGAAGGGGTTAAAAACCCCTTCCCGGTGTGCGCCTGGCATGCAGGTGATCTAAGGGATGAGAGTTCCCTATGGGCTTAGTAACGAGAACCATTAGTCCTAGCAAGGGTGCCCTCCGTGAGGAGGGATCTGAAGGAAGCGACAGGACAAAAGCTGGAGAACAGAAACTAAATAAGAAGCCTCACTCAAGGGGAATCCAGTACTGGATGGAGAACCCAAAAGTTACCCGTAATTGGGGAGGGTGCATTTAGCGACGACCAGTGGAAAGATCACAGGCTTACCCAGGGAGATCTCGAAGGTTGGGATCATGGATCTCTACACGACTGGCAACAGGAGTGGAAGGTCTTCGAGAAGTCAGCAGAAGCCATAGTAGGCGAGAAATCGCCGAAGGGCTGAATCTTTTAAGGATGGGAAACAAAGAGAGGATTTTATGAGGATGGAGAGGCAGAAAGTGGGAGGAAGTTCCCAAGACCACGATATAGGCGGAGGACACGGAATGCGATCTGCTATGTACGAGGAGCAGCAATTACTCTTTGCAATTTTCTCCAAGGAAAACCCAACAGAGCAACTCATGGAAAGAATAGTGGATGCAGAGAATCTTAGGAAAGCATGCAGGAAGGTGGAAGCCAACAAGGGCTGTCCAGGAATAGATAATATGACAACCCAAGAATTGGCAGAGTGGCTGGGAAAGCACGAAGCGACGCTACAGAGAGCCTTGCTTGAGGGGAAATACACCCCCCAGCCAGTGAAGGGAGTTCAAATTCCAAAACCTGATGGTGGGGTGCGTCAATTGGGCATCCCAACCGTCGTCGACAGAATGATCCAGCAAGCGATCTTTCAGGTTCTCGACCCAATATTTGATCCAATATTTTCGGAACACAGTTACGAATTTCGTAAAGGAAGGAACGCGCACCAGGCTCTAAATCAAGCAGCGAAGTACGCTCAGGAAGGAAGAAAGATCGTGGTAGACATTGATTTAGAGAAATTCTTTGATCGAGTCAATCACGATATTCTCATGGGAAGGCTCGCTAGACGCATCAAGGATAAAAGACTTCTTAAACTCATACGGCGGTACCTGCAAGCTGGAATGATGAGTGAAGGAGTATGCGTCATGAGGGAAGAAGGGACTCCGCAAGGAAGCCCTTTATCACCCCTTCTCTCGAATTTTCTCCTCGATGAACTCGATAAAGAGCTTGAAGCAAGAGGACATTGTTTCTGTCGTTACGCGGATGATTGTAACATCTACGTGAAAACGATGGAAGCAGGACAAAGGGTGATGGCATCGGTTACACGATTCCTAGAAGGGATTCTTAAGTTGAAGGTTAACAAGGAAAAGAGTTGCGTGGCATCCACCGCGCAGCGGAAATTTCTTGGATATCGCATTTATGGACAAGGGAAGCTAATGATAGCTCCTCAAAGCATAGAGAGATTTAAGAAGAAAATCCGCGAAAGAACGAAACGCCGTATAGCTAAACCGCTGGGAGATGTAGTTAAAAGCGTTAATGCCTTAACTAGAGGATGGGTTGGATACTTTCAGCTGACAACCGGAGGGAATCTTTTAGAAAATCTCGACGGATGGGTAAGACGTAGGCTGAGAGCGATCAAACTAAAGCAGCTAAAGAAACCTCGTGCAATAGGGAAATTCCTAGAAGACCGGGGAGTTTCTCCAGAGACGAGTTGGAAAACTGCCATGTCGGGGAAGGGTATTTGGAGGCTACCTCATAGTCCTGGAGCAGATCGAGCTATGCGTAATCCATGGTTCGAGAAACTAGGCTTGCTGTCGCTACGAAAACTTTGGGAAGAGATGTCAGGGAACTTAAAAGAAACCGCCGTATACGGAACCGTACGTACGGTGGTGTGAGAGGACGGAAGCCGAAAGGCTTCCTCCTACTCGATTTAAATAACGCCCTCGAGAACAAATCTCCCGAGGCATCCAACCCAAAAAAGTTGCAAAGTCGAGCTAGGTCTTTTGGGCTTCTTTTTTTATCTCAGCTCGACTTTGATTGCTAAATAGGCTATGGAACAGAGGAGATATGAAAATTGAACGCGTCCTCCTCTTAGCGATCTTGCTTGTCTGTCTAATTATAGGCGGATCTGTTTTGTCTTGGATCTACAAAGAGCCTCAAGATTCTCGTGAAATCACGCTCTATGGCAACGTCGATGTGCGCCAGGTGGACTTAGGCTTTCGGGTGTTTGGGCGGGTGGAAAAAATGCCCTTTGAAGAGGGCGATTTTGTTCCAAAAGGCGCTTTTCTGGCGTCTATTGAAGAGCAGCCCTATGCAGATCAGGTGAGAGAAGCTTTTGCGAAGATGAAAGCTTCCCGTCTCTCTTTGGAGAATGCGAAAATCATTTACCAAAGACGGCACGCGCTGATTGAGGAGGGGGGCGTATCGCAAGAGGACTATGAAAACGCCCTGACAGCGAGAAACGTGTTGCAAGAAGACCTGAAGGGGGCGAGAGCCTCTTTAGGCGTCGCTCTGACGAATTATCACGATACAAAAGCCTATTGTCCTGCGGATGGAACTATTTTAACGCGCGTTAGGGAGCCTGGCACCGTGGTTTTACAAGGAGAACCGATTTATACCCTCTCCGTAATTTCTCCTGTATGGATTCGCGCCTATGTGCCAGAGCGGCTGCTGGGAGAGATTTATCCTGGCATGGAAGGGGCGATTTTCACTGATACGCAGCAAGGGAAAGCCTATCGTGGAAAAATTGGATTTATTTCTCCTGTGGCTGAATTTACTCCAAAAACAGTGGAGAGCACCGAGCTGCGCACGGATCTCGTCTATCGAATTCGCGTCTATGCAGACAACCCCGATTGGGGACTCAAGCAAGGGATGCCCGTAACGGTAAAATTGTCTCGTGGAAAACGAAATTCTGATTCGCGCTGAAAATCTCTCTTGGGGCACCCAAAATAAATTGGCTCTCGATGGGATTGATTTTGTCATTCCTAAAGGGGCTTTCGTTGTTTTAGCAGGCCCCGATGGTGCTGGAAAAACCACTCTGCTTCGCCTAGTGGCCGCTCTTTTGCGCCCTACTCAGGGGGCCTTGTCTGTGTTTGGATTTGATATTGTGCACAAGGCCGAAGAAATCCATCGCCGCATTGGCTACATGCCGCAGCGCTTTGGGCTTTATGAGGATTTGACGGTTTTGCAAAACTTGCGCCTTTATGCCGATCTTCACAACGTCCTCGGAGAGGCCAGGGAAAAAGCGTTTGGTAAACTGCTTGCGATGACTCGATTAGAGCCTTTTACAAAAAGACTCGCAGGCGATCTTTCTGGAGGGATGAAACAAAAGCTCGGTCTGGCTTGCGTCCTTCTTCGCGCGCCACCGCTTCTTTTACTCGATGAACCGAGCGTCGGGGTCGATCCGATCTCTCGGCGCGAGCTTTGGGACATGATTCAGCAATTTCATCAAAACGGCTCGACGATTTTATGGAGCAGCGCTTATCTCGATGAGGCGGAAAAAGCGGATATGACTCTTTTGCTGAGTGGAGGAAAGCTTTTGTTTGCGGGCGCGCCAGCGAAATTTAAAGAAAGAGTCGAGGGCAGGGTGTTTTTCTATCCAGACGTTTTTGAATCTCGCAGAGCCATATTGTCTAAAATTGCCGCGATGCCCGATGTAGAGGACGCTGTTTTGCAGGGGAGCGGGATTCGCGTTTTGGTCAAGGGACAAAAACACGAGGGATGGGTCGCTGAGCCGTCCCGTTTTGAAGATGCGTTCATTGATTGCTTGGGGGGACCTTCCAAGGGAAATTCGGCACTCGCTGCGCGCTGCCCTCCCTTTCCTTCCGATGGGGCGATTGCGATTGAGGCTGTGAACCTCGTGAAGCGCTTTGGTTCTTTTTGTGCGGTGGATTCTGTGAGTTTTCAGGTGCGCCGAGGGGAAATTTTTGGCCTCCTGGGGCCCAATGGCGCAGGAAAATCGACGACATTTAGAATTCTTTGCGGCCTTCTTCAGCCGACAAGCGGCACTTCATCGGTCAATGGAGTGAGCATGCAAAGCGCTTCGAGCGCAGCGAGATCCCACATCGGCTATATGGCGCAAAAATTTTCTCTCTATGGCAATTTGAGCGTGCGGCAAAATTTGGCATTTTTCTCTGGCGTTTATAGCCTGACGGGAGCTGCGAGGCGCGAGGCCATTGAGCAAATGATTGCAATTTTTGGGTTTGCAAAATTGATTGATTGTTCCGCACAGGAAATTCCTGTGGGATATAAGCAGCGCCTCGCATTGGCTTGCGCTACAATGCATCGCCCAGAGGTACTCTTTTTGGATGAGCCGACCTCAGGGGTGGACCCGATTGAGAGGCGCTCTTTTTGGAAGCATATTAATGGACTTGCAGAGCTTGGCTGTACGATGATGGTGACTACCCATTTTATGGATGAGGCTGAGTATTGTGATCGCATTGGGTTGATGTATCAAAGTCGATTGATTCATCTCGATACACCCGAAGCACTGAAAAAAGCGACGCATACGTCGAGCTTAGAAGAAGCTTTTATCAAATGTATCGAGTCTTGCCATGCGTAGGTTGTGCGCATTAATTCGCAAAGAGTTTCAACAAATTATTCGCGATTCGAGCAGTATTTTGATCAGCCTTGTTTTGCCTGCGATTCTTTTATTTATCTATGGGTATGGGATTTCTCTCGATTACAAACATTTAAAGATTGGTCTAGTGCTGGAAGACACAGCACCGCTTGCGCAAAGATTTGCGAAAGCATTGACAAATTCTTCGTATTTTTCTGTGGAAATTGATCGGAGAAGAGAGCCTCTTGTGGCAAAGCTTGTGGAAGGGGCAATTCGGGGGATTGTGGTCATTCCCTCGTATTTTTCGGCGTTTGTAGAGAGAAAAGATTTCGTGTCTCCGATCCAGGTGATTGCAGATGGGAGCGAGCCGAATACAGCTCATTTTGTGCAAAATTACGTCGAAGGCGCGTTTCATAATTGGATACGACAAGAATCGTTGGCCTCCTCTGTTGGAGGGATTTCGATAGAGACGCGCTATTGGTTTAATGAGGCGATGGAGAGTCGGTATTTTTTGATCCCAGGATCGATTGCGTTGATTATGACGCTTGTTGGAACCCTTTTGACAGCGCTTGTGGTGGCCAGGGAGTGGGAAAGGGGGACGATGGAATCGCTCATGGCAACGCCTGTTCGCATTTATGAAATTCTTTTAGCCAAGCTGATTTCTTATTTTTTGCTGGGGCTGTTTTCTTTTTGCTTTTCGAGCGCGATTGCCCTTTTTTTGTTTCAAGTTCCGATGCGCGGCTCTTGGTGTTTGTTGACTCTTGCAACGATTTCGTTTCTTTTTGTGGCTTTGGGGTTAGGGTTGTTGATTTCAACGCTTGCGAAAAACCAATTCGCTGCGGCGCAAGCGGCCCTTATTTCCGCGTTTTTGCCAGCGTTTATGCTCTCTGGCTTTATTTTTGAAATTTCTTCGATGCCTAGGCCGATTCGTTGGCTGACCTATGTGATTCCTGCAAAATATTATGTATCTTGCCTTCAGACCCTTTTTTTAGCGGGCAATGTTTGGCGACTGATTGGCTATAATATGGGGATAATGCTTTGCATTGGGTTGTGTTTTTTTATTTTAAATCTCCGTAAAACTGTAAAGAGGCTCGATTGAATCGGATCTTAGCTCTCTCTCTTAAAGAACTGATTGCTGTATGGCGCGACAAAAAGAGCCGCTTTATTCTCATCGTTCCCCCCTTGCTTCAGCTTTTTGTTTTTGCCTTTGCAGCCACTCTCGATGTGGAGAATGTAACGCTTGGCGTCTTGAATCGCGACGCTGGCGAGCAAGGATTTTATCTGATAGAGCGTTTTCGCGGCTCGCCCACCTTTAGCCATGTGATTTGCCTGGGTGCTGTTGAAGAGATCGCTCCCTTTATGGACATGCAAAAAGGGGCGATCGTCTTGTCAATTGACGCAGAGTTTTCGCGAAGACTCGATGCAGGAGAAAAAACCGCAGTGCAAGTGATTTTAGATGGGCGCAAATCCAATACCGCGCAAGTCGTTGCTGGGTATGTAGGGACAATCGTCAATCGATTTGCGCGCGATTTTGCAAAAGAAAAATCTCTTTTCTTAGAGCCGATTGTTCTGGTGTCTCGCAATTGGTTTAATCCCAACCTTCTCTATTATTGGTTTACGGTGCCAGGATTGCTTGCGCTTTTAACCATGCTGGAGGCGATTTTGATCACGGCGCTCTCTGTGGCTAGGGAAAGGGAGCTAGGAACGTTTGACCAGCTTCTTGTGTCTCCTCTAAGCCCGCAAGAAATTCTGCTTGGTAAAACAATCCCTTCGATTTTTATTGCGATGGTGGAGGGGACGGTGATTCTTTTTACGCTTGGGGTTATTTTTCAAATTCCCGTTCACGGATCCATTCCTCTTTTGTATCTTGCGATGTTTTGTTTCGTGACAGGAACAACGGGCATTGGCCTTTTGATTTCTTCTTTTTGCGCCACGCAGCAGCAGGCGATCTTGGGAGCGTTTTTGTTCATTACACCCGCAATTTTGCTCTCTGGGTTTGCGACGCCGATTGAAAACATGCCCGATTGGCTTCAAGTCGCGACATATCTCAATCCTGTGCGCTATTTTCTCTACATCGCAAGAGGTGTTTGTTTGCGGGGAATTCCTCCGAGTGTGATCTTGCAGCACACTTGGCCTTTAGCCTTGATGGCTGTGTGCATCTTGACTCTCGCGTCTCGGTGTTTTCGCCGTCGGCTTTTTTAAGCGTATTTTGATGCGTATTTATCGATGAGATTTCGAATCATCGTCTGATAATTTGTGTTATATTTTTCCGCTTCATGCTTAAAAAAATCAATGCTCGATTTTGTTAACCCAAGTTTAACGGCCTTCATAGGAGAATCGTCCTAAAGTTAGGTCTATTCGTCACTACATCTTGAAATTTACAAGATAATTTTTTTTGTCTGAAGAATTTGAGAAGAGAGCCC
>CAIPFQ010000084.1 GCA_903864395.1 uncultured Chlamydiae bacterium
GTAGGATTCGAACCCACGAGCCCTTGCAGGCTTCCTGTTTTCAAGACAGGCGCAATCGGCCACTCTGCCACTCTTCCAAAATAAGACTCAATGATACAAGAACCTGAGAAAAAAATCAAGGAAATTGCGAAAGGAATCGGAGGTCATTCTGAGTAAAAGAACGAATGTCCGAAACTCCCATCTGAAGCATCGCAAGTCGCTCAATGCCCATCCCCCAAGCGTAACCCGAATACACTTCAGGATCTATTTTTCCTTTTTGTAAAACTTTCGGATGGATCATCCCCGCACCCAACACCTCAAGCCATCCCGTTCTTTTACAAATACGACATCCCTCGCCTTTGCACGCAGTACAACGAACATCCACTTCAACGCCCGGCTCTACAAAAGGAAAATAACTCGGACGAAAACGGGTCTGAACCTTTTCTCCCAAAAGCTTACTTAAAAACTCATCCATGGTCGCAAATAAATCGGCAAAAGAAACATCCTTGTCGATATAAAAACCCTCGATCTGATGAAAAAACACGTGAGAGCGAGACGAAATATCCTCATTGCGAAACGCACGCCCTGGAGCCACGATTCGCAAAGGAGGCTCGAAATTTTCCATCGCATGCACCTGCACATTGCTCGTGTGCGTGCGAAGCAGCAAGTCTCCCCCTAAATAGAAAGTGTCTTGCATATCTCTCGCTGGATGGTCGGGAGCAAAATTCAACCCCTCAAAATTATAATAATCGGAATCGACGTCAGGACCTAGCTGAACAGAAAATCCCATCCCAATCAAAATATCGACAATCTTCTCGAGCATTTGAGCCAAAGGATGAGAGCGTCCAAGAAAAGGGCGCCGCCCAGGAAGAGTCGCATCTATCCTTTCCTTTGCAAAGGCATTCAAGGTCTCCTCTTCTTTAAGGCGCAAAAGAGTGTGATCCCAATGAGATATCAACTCCTCCTTAAGATCGTTGATCAACTTTCCCAAATGCGGTCTCTGATCGACAGGAGCGTTTTTTAACTCTACCATCAGAGACTGAATGAGCCCTTTCCTTCCAAGGTATTTAACCTTCAGATCTTCTAACTCTTTCGAAGAAGAAGTGGAGCGCAACTCGTTCATAAAAAACGTTCGAAGCTGGCTGATCTGATCGGAAAGAGGGGACATATAAGAGCCTTATCCTACAAGTGCCTCAGATCCCTGCCCTGCAAGCCCTTGCTTCGCCGATGCCGCCACTGTGCTAAAAGCCATAGGATCGCTAATCGCAATTTCAGAGAGCCACTTGCGATTAATTTCACATCCTTGGAGCTTCAGGCCATGCATAAATTTACTATAAGACAAACCGTTGATCTTTGCCGCTACACCAATACGAGTAATCCAAAGACTGCGAAAATCGCGTTTGCGCAATTTACGGTGCTTATAGTTATTAGAAAGAGCCATCATCAAGGCATCTTTACTTAGCTTAATGTGATTTTTCCGGTCGCCGTAAAATCCCTTACAACGCTTTAACAATTTTTTGTTCTTGCGCGGGCTGTCACCGCATTTGTAATACGTACCATAAATTCTCTCTTAGACTCCCATCATGATCTTATAC
>CAIPFQ010000085.1 GCA_903864395.1 uncultured Chlamydiae bacterium
GCAGGAAATTTTGATTGATGAGCCAAAACCTTCATTTTGTTTCGAAATTTTGTCTCTGCCTTGCTTTGGCTGGGGAAATGGATGCCGTAATGGATGTAAAAAGGAGAGGGGATCCGGTAGGAGGGGTTTAAAAAATCGCCAATCAGTTCGCCCATGGAGTGGAGATTCCACTGATCGGGCAGGTCGATCACTTCGTATGATTTCATTCGCGCCCTTTTGTCTCCATGAAAAAGAAGGCCGTCTGCCTCGATTTCCAGAGCGGAGCCTGGAAGACAAATTTGTTTCGCAATCCAATTTTGCGTGTCCCACGGCCTTGCGCTCAGCTCTGTGGAAGGGTCGAAGTTGAGGATCCCTGAGAGAAAAGCGATGAGAGGCTCTGGGTCCATTTCTATGGGAGAGCTGATGCGGGCAAACGTTTCCATCGCCTTTTTCTTTTTATCTACAAGGCGCGCAAGACACTCTGCAACATCGTGTTTTTTTGGTTTGGGGAGACTAAAGGAAAGAATGCAGCGAAAAATCCGGGGAGGGACATCGCCGCTGAGCGACTCTGTTTCCAAAAACATTTTCTTTTTTTTCGCCGCCTTGGCGAACAGGGCTCCCATTTTTTCTCGAGGCGCGCTCCATGTTTTAAGAAAGTTTGCAATTCTGTGGTCGGCAAACATCATAGTTTGGACGTTTGCGCCCTCTTCTCCAATCTCTCGGATGAGGGTTGAAATCTCTTTTTGCGCTTCAAGCGAGGCGCTGAGGAGAGGAACAATTTCGAGGACAAACCCAAAACTGTTTTGATTTTCGTAAATTTTATGCTCTGGGTCGTAAATGCGATAGGGGAGCTGGTCGCTTAAAAAATCGAGATCGTCTCCCATTTGATCAAAAGAGGTATTTTCTCCGAGCCCGTTTGCGATCTTTTGAGCGAACTTTCGCAGAAAGTTCATGGGGACACCTCGACGAGAACTTTGTCTCCCGATCGGTCTTTGAGCAAATAGAGTTTTTTCGATGTGGAAACATCTTCTGCTTGTTTCCTCTTCTGTTTTTCTTCTGCTTTTAATCGACGTGCCTCTTGCTTTGTAGAGGCAAAAAGATCTTCTTCCGTCTCTTTTTCGACGATCAAGCTCAACACTTCATGGACGGGCTGGCAGCCAACGCCTTTGCCTGGAGGGCAATCGAATTGCGAATTATACATATTGCAAGAGTGGCAAAGGATGCCTAAAGAGATGAAAAGAAAATATTTCATGGGAGCCTCGAAAGATGCGCCTGCACAAAGGCTGCATTGGGGGTTTCTGTGTATAATATTTCGTCGATCTCAATCGACGGGAGAGTTGTGACGACATCTTCTTGCGTGAGAAAGAAAAAAGCGTCTTGAAAGGCTTTTGTCTCTTCAAGAAAGGCGATATTTTTCAAATCGGGCATCGGAGACTCTAAAATGCGCATTGCCTCCTGTATGAGATCTGCCTTTTGATCATACGTCTTGAGTTTCGGTAAATTTTTCATGAGCGCTTCAAAGAAAGGAATTTTTTTTTCTTCGGGAAGGGAGCTGAGGCAATGGATGAGCTGAAGCGTCAGAAGATCCGCAGGGTCTGGATGAAAAATCCAGGCGATGTTTTCTGTGTCGATAAATTCTTCTTTAAGGGTGGGGAACTTTTGATTGAAGTGGTCTATGCACTTTGGACAGCTCAGAGAAAAATATTCCACAAAACAAGGCTTTGTCTCAGCTCTGCCGTAGCAAATCTGATACTTTGGGTCGAGTTTTTCAAATCCAAAAAGAGAAGGAATCAGCCCTACAAAACAACACACAAAACTACGCATCGATTTGCCTTTTCGCCGCCCGTTCCATATCGAATTTTTTCTTCAGGTTTTTTTCTCCAATTTTCACTGTTTTGGTGAAAATGACATCGACGACTCTTCCTGCTGCGATCTGAATCGCAGGCTGCAACTGCTCGGCTCTTTTGATGTAGTAATCGGTCATCTTATTAAGGGCTGTCGTGCTTCCTTGCACAGGGCCATAGCGAAGGCCTTCGAGGCCGGGGACTTTTTCCGCCATATGCTCAAACGCTTTGGTGTGGAGCGCGGCTTCTGCCCCTTGGGAGGCGCCTTGAAGAAATGCAGCGAAAGCGGCGCGTAAAACGATTTGTCCTGAGCGATCGACGACGACCCCGCGCATTCCCTCTCTTCCGTCTTCCCCAGAAATGTAGGCAGAGAGCTCGGTTTCGCTAAAGGAGCCGCCTCTTTCGACAAGAGACATTCTTTCGGCGCGGATATAGACGCGCTCGCTTGAAATATCGCCGATGGCGCTTCCGATAATGACGCTGCCTTTGAGCGGCACGCGGACATTGCGCGGCAGATGGCCGTTGTCGAGGGGGCGCAGCAAGACCATGTTAGGGCCTGTGGGTTTTTGGACGGCGACACTGCAGTCAGCCCCTGAGACGAGAACGGCTTTTACGACGGTCCCGGCAGGAATCTCAAAGGAGACATGCTTTCCCTCTTTTTTTTCTTCCCCGCCCCAGGCTTTGAGTTGTTTCGGGGGGAGTTTTTTTGTTTCTAGAGCTGTTGCGTTTTTTGAGGGTTGCAGTTTTTCTTCCAAGCTCTTGATTTGATTGGAAAGAGCGAGGGCTTCTTCGGCAAAACTATTTTGAAGGGCTTCCGCCTCCGCGCTCTCTTCATGGAGGCCTTGGAGAGACTCTTCGAGAAGGGCAAGCCTTTCTGCTAAAGTGTCTCCCAGTTTTTCAAGGGTGGCGATGCGGACAACTTCTGGGTCCATTTTTTCTGCAATGCCTTGAAAAGAGCTCTCAGAGGATTCTTTAGCTTCCGTGGCTTTACCCTCTTCCTCGTCAGATAAGAAGGAGAGAAGAAGAGCCGCGAGCCCAAAGCATCCGAAGAGAGCGAGGAAAAGCATTTTTTTTTGCTTGGCGCCGATGCCTTTCGAAGAGATTTTTTTCATAAGGGCGCTCCATCTTTAGGATGCCCGACCAAAAGAGTGCTCTCTTCTTGCGCGCCTATTTCTCGCGCTGTGAGGAACGCCCATGCGCCACTTTCTTTTTTAAACGCGTCTGGAGAGAGGACAATCGGTTCTGTTCCGTGATTGATAATGCGGTATGCTGTGATGATTTCAAAAGGGCCTTCAAGGACTTGGGTAGGGACGGCCTCTAGAGGGGACGGGAGATCGAGAGAGCTTTCTTTGGAAAGCTGCCCAAACCCAAAGGGAATCTGGTGGTCTAAGATTGTGTTAAGTGTCGCGATGGTGGCGCTGAAAGAGGTTTCTGTTTTGGGCAGAAACTCTGTGTCTTTTTCTTGGAGGATCAGGGATTCTGAGGGGCCCTCTCGTGTGGTGATGAGGAGATCTTGGACAAGCCCTGTACTGGTGATCACGGAGAGCGTGGCGGGCGTTTCTGTAATTTCGCTCAAGACATTGACAAAGGCATTGCCTGTAATGGGATCGATTTGGATGGAAAAAAGGGCGCTGTCCCCAAATATTTTTTCCACGGCGCCCTCTTCGATGGCGATCCGGTTATGGGAGGCTGTTGAAAAAATAGCGGAGATGGGTTTTTGTCCATCGATGGGCTCTACCAGAGAGCCGAAGAGAGTAGCGGCAAAAGGGAGATAAAAATACATGAGTTAAGCCTCTTCTTTTTTTAAGGATGTGAGGAGAAGTTTTCCCTGTTCGCAAGAAAAGCGGAGGGTGTATCGTTTTTTTGATTTTTGAGAGATGGACGATTCTTTTCCATTTTTGCCAATGATCGCTAAAAACTCGCCCTCTGCGATGAAGGTGCATTCTTTTTCACGCGCCTCGCTTCTGTCGAGAACGAAATAGAACGATTGATTGCCTCGCAAAATACTCTCTTGCTCTTGGAGCAAAAGTTTTCGAATTTCATGATAGGATTTTGGATGCACGTATTGGAGGATAATGGCGTTTCTTTTTTCAACATCGGCGGGGCTGCGGTTCAGGAGAAGGTCAGATAGAAAAACGCCCATTTTTTCAATGTAGCCGCTGGAGGCTCTGTTTTCTTCGATCCAAAAGCTAGCTCCGCTTGTGGGGACGATAAGAATTCTTTCTTTTTTCATGCAAAGAAGGATGGTGAGGAGGATGACGGCGCACGCCTGAAGGAGGGAAAAAAGGAGGAATGTATTTCTTTGCCCAGCAATTTTTGCAATGTTGGATTGAAAGGTATTGTGATCCATTATTTGACCCAAAGTCTTTTGTGTGAAGGAGGAAAGTTTGTTTTTAGCGCCTGATTAAAGGTGTTTGTCGGAAAAGACCAGTAGGCGTAGCGGATTGCGGTAAATTTTGGAAATTTTTTAAGAATTTTTTTCATTGCGATCACAAGGATGGAGCCGATAGCTGGCACAATGAAAAGACTATCGAATAGAGCGCCTATAAAAAAAGGCGTTACATGGGCTATGAGGTCGTTCATTGAAAACGACAAAAAATGCACGGGCGCATCGAGTCTTTTGAGAAGGGCTTGTGGCTGCATAAAACCTTATCCGACCTTTGAGATCCACTCGACAATTTTTGGCAGATAACAGACCGCGAGGCCAAGGCCGCCGTAAATCAAGAGCGGACGGATTGAGCCAGACATAAACGCTTGGAAAAGTCCTGCGCCCATGCCGAGGGTGAGAGCGACGCGCCGGATGGTAGAGCCAAAAAGAAAGTTCGATATGTTGCTTGAGATCGCGTCAATTTCTTGGGCAGATTTCGCGCTCTGGTCATCGCAGTAGCCGACTTGTTGAAAAAGCATTAAAAGAGCAAGGGCTCCGATACGAAGAGTATTTTTATTTTGTAGCACAGATATTTTTTTTTGCATGAAGAAAGCTCCCTGAGTTGGTTTTTTTGCAAAACAATAGAAGTGATCTTTGCACATTCTTTGCAATTCAGTCAATAGGGAAAAAGAAATTGAGCGGAAATGAGAGGGATTTGCGTGGGCAATGTGATCAAAGCTTTTTGTCGAGCCAGATAACTGATTGGTTTTCAGTGGGCTTGTCTCACCTTGCATGAAAATGACAAGGAAGGCAAGACCTTCAGAAGAAAATCTTGTACTGGAGCGCAGTGGATGTCATCTTGCATTAGACGTCTTTGACCACGGTAGAGAAGAAAGAGTTTCGCTTCAGGATAATCCTCTTTAAAGGCTTTCAAGCCAGAAAGATCGTTCCGAGAGACTGCATCGCCATTTTTCACTTCGATAGCGATAAAACAATCTTTTCCATAGAGCACAAAATCGACTTCTGATCCTCCACGTGTCCGCCAGAATGTTAATTCATAGTCGGTCTGCTGATCGTCTATCCACGCCTTAAGGTGTTGGGCTACCAATCCTTCCAAAGCGGCTCCATGAATCTCTTCTGGTCTATCCAATGGGCCTCTTGGCCGAAGTGCTTGAAATACTCCTGCATCGAAAAGATAGAATTTTGGATGAGAAGTTAAAGCCCGTTTCGCTCGTTTTGTAAAAACATTTAAGGTATAACTAAGGAGCATATCTTCTAAGATCTGTAAATAGTTAGACACTGTCGATCGGCTAACATTGCAATCAGAGGCAATATTATTCAAATTAAGTAAAGACCCGTGAGAAAAGCTTATGACTTCCAAAAATCGAGCGAAATCTCCCACGTTTCTTACCAACCCTTCAGCTTGGATTTCCTCTTTTAGATACAATGCTGTGTAGGTGGTTAATACTGCTTCAGGGGATGTGTTATCCCAAGCTAATGGAAGCATGCCGATTTCTAAAGCCTTTGCCAGAGAAAATGACGATCCCATTTCAGCAGCAACGAAAGGATTCATAAATTTAAGAAGAGCTCTACCTGCCAATAAATCAACGCCAGATCTCTTGAGTTTTCTTGCAGAGGAACCCGTCAGGATGAATTGATATCCTTTCTTCTGCTCTATAAGGTGATGCACAACAGAAAGTAGTTCTGGGATTTTTTGAATTTCATCGATGACAATGGTTGTGTTGTCTCCTGCTCCTTCTGCCGTATTGATAAGGCGTTCTGGCTTGGCTCCATAAAAACTAACTTCATGAGGTAAAAGGAGATCAATCCAAACTGCATTTGTATAGTGATCCTTTATCCACGTAGTTTTTCCAGTGCCTCGAGGGCC
>CAIPFQ010000086.1 GCA_903864395.1 uncultured Chlamydiae bacterium
CCTTACTGAGAAAAGAGAAAATAAAAGAGCTCGACTGCAAGATCTTAATGCCGTTTACCACAGCAGGCCCTCCGATATACAGCCCTCCCAAAGACAAAAATTTTAACGCCGCATTCCCCACTTCAGACCCATAATAATTATAAAATAAATGCATGGCTTTCATACAGGATGGCTCCTGCTTTTCTTTAGCCCATGCAAAAATCACAGCCGAAGGGTCTTGCTGCCTCATAGCCTCCGCTAAATCCAAAGACAAGGAAAACCGCTTTGTATCAATTAAAAAATTAAAAATAGAAAAAAGACCCGCGCCAGAAACAACCCTTTCCCAAGAGACGTGGCCAAATTTTTTACGCAAATAAATGAACAGCTCAATATCTTCATCCCTTTGTGGAGAAAAATCGGCATGTCCCCCTTCACACGCAAAAGGGTGATGCTCTTTTCCGTCCCAAAAAAGAGCCGCCTCCCCGAGGCCTGTTCCAGCGACCACCAAAGCGCGGTTGCCCTTTTGATTTACAATCCCTTTTTGGAGGATAAAAAAATCTTCAGGTGCAAGGACAGACAAGCCATAAGCCATCGCCTCCAGATCATTCAATAAAAGGATTTTTGGGATCAAAAATGAACAGCTAAGCTTTTGGGCGTCAATATGCCACGGAAGATTGGTGGTCTGACATGTTTCCTGAAAAACAGGCCCTGCAACACCAAAGCAAGCGATTTTTATTTTTCCTTTTTCTTCTCGCAAAAATTCTTGCAAAATCCCATCGAGTCCTGAAAAATCACGACTCGAAAACTTTTGCCCCGCAACACGCCGTCCCTTTTCAAAAAGAGCGAGCCGCGTATGCGTCGCCCCTACATCTCCAGCTAAAATCAACTCCATTTCTGTTTTCTTATCATACTAAGGATTTCTTTTTCTTTGACAGATACACAATTTCCTCCCATCCTTACCCAAAAAAGGAGCTCTTCATGAGTCAAACAGCCACGCATACAGTCGCAGCAGATGCCGCGAAAAAAAAAGCCGCTTTAGAATTAGCCGTCTCCCACATCCAAAAACAATTTGGAGAAGGAGCGATCATGGCTTTAGGAAAACATTCCGCAATGCATGGAATTAGCGTCATTAAGTCGGGTGCCCTCTCGCTCGATCTAGCCCTCGGCATCGGCGGCATTCCTAGAGGAAGAATTATCGAAATCTACGGCCCAGAATCCTCTGGAAAATCAACACTGGCCACCCACATCGTAGCCAACGCGCAAAAAACTGGCGGTCTTGCAGCTTACATCGATGCCGAACACGCTCTAGACCCCTCCTATGCGGCCAAAATCGGCGTGAATATCAACGAGCTGATGATTTCACAGCCAGATAATGGCGAAGAGGCTCTGAACATCGCAGAAATGCTCGCCAGGTCCAACGCTGTCGATGTCATTGTGATCGACTCTGTTGCCGCCCTCGTTCCAAAATCGGAGCTCGAAGGGGAAATCGGAGATCAACACATGGGACTCCAAGCGCGCATGATGTCGCAGGCGCTCCGAAAATTGACAGCCACACTTTCAAAAAGCAACACATGCGCAATTTTTATCAACCAGATCAGAGAAAAAATCGGCGTTATGTTTGGAAACCCAGAAACCAC
>CAIPFQ010000087.1 GCA_903864395.1 uncultured Chlamydiae bacterium
CCCGATTTAAATAACGCCCCCGAGAACAAATATCCCGAGGCATCCAGCCCAAAAAAGTTGCAAAGTCGAGATTTAATGAAAATTCTCTGAAATGAATCTTAGTCTCTTAGCTTTTATAAAGCAAGAGGTTGTTGGATTTTTTGGAGGAAGTTCGCTCTAGGGGGACTTGCGCAACCCTCTCGACGCAAAATAGGAAAAGCGGGTATGAGTACTTCTCTGACAGGGAGAGGTCTATGCGTCTTATTTTTGCTGCGCTTATATTGAGTGGCTCTATTTTAGGGATGAATCGTCCTATCGATGCATCGGATAGTTCTGAAATCCAAGACGTTCGCGTCATGGCTGTGCCGCGCACTCCGGAATCGAACACTGTGATTCTCAAGCTCGCGATGCCAAAGTCAGCAGACTCTGTGGATGGAAATCCTGTATGGATGCAGTTTCGGATCGATGGGTATTCTTTAGGTTCTAGCTCCTCACAATTTGTCCGCGCAGATGAAGCGGCTGTGTCCGATTTAGGGCAGACCGTTCATGTGATAATTGATAACAGGCCTTATTTTCCCGTGAAAGAGCCAGCGATCAATCCTTTCAATGAAGAAGGATGGTACTATACAACGAGCTATCGATTCAAAATTCCTTTTGCTTTGGAAGAGGGGCTTCATACAATCCGTATTTTTCCTGCCCGCTCTTTTGGAGAGAGCTTGAAGGAAGAAAATACCTTCGCTACGGGGTATTTTTATCTCGGCGATCGAGGGTCTTCGCCTCGTCCTAATTTTTCAAAGCCTTATCTGACGTATAACGAACCGAGCGATCAAATCAGATTGACGACAAAGCAACCAGTTTTGCTCGATTTTCTGATCGCTCATTGCGATTTATCGCCCGACGGTTACAGGGTGCGTCTGTCGATTGATGGAAAGGTCATGCGAGATTTGACCTCGTGGCAGCCTTACTATATTTACGGTCTTTCGAAGGGAAAACATAAAATTCGTCTGGAGCTTTTTGATGAAAAAACAAAAGTGCCTGGTGAATTTAACGATGTTGAGCGGACGATTGTGATTTCTTCTTGAGAGAAACTCGGAAGAGACGCTAAGATAGATCCAATCTAATTCCTGAGTTCTTATCTATGGATCTAAGAAAAATTATTCTCATTGGCTCGGGGCCTGCTGGGTACACCGCGGCGATTTATGCTGCACGAGCGAATCTACAGCCTCTTCTTTTTGAAGGGTTTATGTCGGGAGGCTCTCCAGGGGGGCAGCTCATGACGACGACGGATGTGGAAAATTATCCTGGATTTCCTCAGGGAATTTTGGGCCCTGAGCTGATGGAGAAATTTAAGCAACAAGCGCAGCGCTGTGGGACGGAGATTCTTTCTGAAGATATCGAGCGCGTCGATCTTTCGTCTTTTCCGTTTACAGTGTATAGCGCGTCTCGTAAGGCAAGGGCTCATGCGCTGATTATCGCCACGGGGGCGACAGCAAAGAGGCTCGATATTGAGGGAGCGGGAGACGGAGAATTTTGGCAAAAAGGGGTGAGCGCCTGCGCTGTATGCGATGGGGCGGCGCCGATTTTTCGCAACAAGAATGTTTTTGTGATTGGCGGCGGCGATAGCGCGGTAGAAGAGGCGATGTTTTTGACCAAATATGCCAGCCGCGTTTTTCTCGTGCATCGGCGCGATCAGCTGCGCGCC
>CAIPFQ010000088.1 GCA_903864395.1 uncultured Chlamydiae bacterium
ACTCGACTTTGCAACTTTTTTGGGTTGGATGCCTCGGGATATTTGTTCTCGGGGGCGTTATTTAAATCGAGAATGGGTTAAAAACCCCTTCCCGATTTAAATAATCGCCCAGTTCGACCATAGGTCGAACGTCCGGGGACAAATAGTCAAGGCAGGCAGCCCACAAAAGCTGCAAAGTCGAGAGTATACCCAATGCTGCCAACTTAGGGCTCGTAAGCAAATAAATGTTGCGTTTCCGCAAAGCCAGCACTTCAGATTTGCACCAGGCAACGCTGGCGGCGAAGCAGGTCATTTGCCTGCACATGGTCGATGCAGCCGGGTGCAAAGGTGAAGATGCTGGCGCAGAGGAAATGTAACAGTTATTTGCTTACGAGCCCTAAGCAAACCTCCAAGGAGCCTCTTCATGCCACGCATCGCAGCCATTGATTTTGGAAGCAAGAGAATTGGGATCGCCCTGTCCGACGAAAGACAAAAAATTGCTTTTCCGCATGAAACCGTCGAAGGTGGAAAAAGGGGCGTTGCGAATACAGTGGCCTCATTGAATAAAAAGGAAGGGGAAATCGAAAAAATCCTCGTGGGTCTGCCTCTTCTCATGAATGGAGAAAGGGGCGACATGGCAAAGCTTGTCGAAGCGTTTGCCAAAAAGTTGGAAGCTGCTATGAAAATCCCCGTGATTCTCATCGACGAGAGGCTCTCGAGTAAAATGGCCGATCAAAGATTGAGGGAGGTGGCTTTTAATCGCAAAGAGCGGACGCAGCGAATGGATACAACGGCGGCGGCACTTCTTCTGCAGAGCTTCCTTGATCGCACTCAAAACCTTTAAAAACTCAAAATTTCCAAGCAATCTTATTAGAGATGCTATTCCTCTACGTCAAGAAATTCCTTTAACTGCTCTAGAAATTCGCGCCTGTTAATGGAACGGAGCTGAGCCTTTTCCCAAGCAAACGCCTTTGTCAATAACTTCTTACGATCGCATTGGCCTTGATGATCTTTAACTCTAAAAAAAGCGTTTATGGCATCAAGACCATTCATGGTCCCTTCCGATGAAGCCACAGATGGATCTTCGAATCCAGGAAAATAACCTTGAATCGCGCTTGCAGCAATTCGCGATACTTTGCCTGGGTTACACACTCTGTATTTATCCTCAATAGACGAGGAAAGAGCCCTGATCATTCCAGTGATAGCATTCTTCTGATCGGGATCTTTTAGATATGTCTTGATAAATAACCATACGCGGCCAATATATTCATCCCCTGTAGTTTCGATGGCATTTTGGTCGCGCTGAAGGAAAATCAGCTGGGATGGATCAAGAAGAGGAGCGTGCCCAGACATAGATTCTGATATCTGTTTAAATAGTGCAAGAAGTGCGAGAGTTTTAGTCGTTTTACTTATACCGCTATCTTCTTGCAAGTCTTTGAGATAGGCAACAAATGCATCCTTTGCTTTAGTGATCTCTTCTGGTTTGTTGCTGGAAGATTGCACTATGCGAAGCGCCTGAATAGCAAATGCGGCACGCACCTCTGGTTTTGTCCAACGATCCCCTCCATGGACATTCCCATCAAATTCACCCCGAACCCGAGGACGTAGCTTCTCGAGGTCAAGGAATAACTTTTTTAACTCTCCGTTGGAATCTTGAATCCCAAGATTAGCTCTAGCTTCCTCATTTTCCTTGAGCTTCTGGTCTATTTCATTTTGTGTTGAAAGAAGAGGATTTCTTTGATTGTCGATCCAATATTTTTCCCAACTAGATTCTTCAGATAGTATAGAAGAAAAGAGCAGGTTGAGGATAAGATTCCTTTCGATTGGATCGATCTCGTATTCATTCATCTTGCCTAATTCTCCGAGAATTTTGTTTTTACTGAAGGTCCCCAATTCATGCACCTTTGTGATAAGATCTATTCGCGCCAAGCTACCGTAACTTCTCAATAAGTCCTGGGAAAACATTCAAAGGCTTTTTTTCAGCATTTTCCAGAGATCGATAGAAAAAATATTTATTGACTATTGCTCTGTGTTTGACCATCATACCCGAGCATGCAAGCATTCACACCATTTTCAGCACAGAACAACCAC
>CAIPFQ010000089.1 GCA_903864395.1 uncultured Chlamydiae bacterium
AGGACTGATGTTCTAATTCATATTTTGAAATCTGATCTCTTTGTCCATAATAAAGCGTGCAAGCCTTAAGAGCCTCTTCAAACTTCGTTCAGGCTCAGACATTCCCTGTAGGGTGCGATTAAAAGTGAGACTTTAGGATAGACGAGAAGAGCAAGATAGGATAGAGGGGAGAGAGTTCTTTAATCAAAAAAAGGAGGATCCCCTATGGCTATGACAGATGAAGAAATAATAAACAAATTATCGCAAAGCCCTGAATTGCTGAAACGGGTTGGGCGGCTCCTGGAAATAGTAGAAAACAAGGAGGGGCGAACGACTTTAGCGGATGATGCCGAAGAATGTGTTATAGAAGAAATGAGGGAATTAGGTAAAGAAGTTATGGAGAAATGGGCGCAGGACGAGGCGCAAAGACGAGAACACATGATCTTAGAGAGCGGGGTTGCTGTAAGAAAGAAAGTAAAAAAAAACTCTACTGGTATACAACATATGGGGTCGTCAGTTTAGAGGAACAGATTTTTTATCAACCAGGCTTAAAAAAGCATGTACGAGCTTTTTCAACTTCTGCACGGATTTATTGTCGAGGGTATTCGCGTGCTCTCGAGAGGGCCATTACAGATTTTGGTGGAGAGAATGCATTTGGACAAGTTGAAATGAAATTAAAAGAACATTACGGGATCACTGTTCCGACGAGTAGTGCCCGCACGATCACGCAACGGCACGCTCATGAAATGTATGAGCAAGAAAAAGAAAAGGTAAAGATCCCTTCCAAAGGAATCCATCCCATCATTTTAGCAGAGACAGATGGGACCATGATCCCAATCACCAAAACAAAACCAATACCGGAAGGGCAGAAACCTTACGATGCTCGCAAACATAAGGAGCATTTCTGGAGGGAGGCACGCTTAAGTTTGGCCCATCCAATAGGTTCGGTCACACCAATATTTGCTGCAACGCTCGGAAGTGTTGACAAAGTTGGCCAACAGATTCGAACGTGTGTTAATAAGGTAGGGAGGAATGAGAAGACAAAAATACACTGCGTGGGAGATGGGGCCCCTTGGATTGCAAATCAGATAGCGAGGTACCTTGGATCGCAAGCCAGATACCTGGTAGATTTTTATCACGTTTGTGAATACTTGGCAGAAGCAGCTCCTACGTGTGGTGGTGGTGAAGATAAAAAAGAATGGTTGGAGACGCAAAAAAACAGGCTAAAAACAGGCCTATTGGAAGAAGTTTTTAGAGCTTTAGACTCTTATCAGGAGGCAGATTACATAAAGGATTGTGATGCTCCTGTGAGGCGATGCTATCGATACCTTGATAACAGACGGGATCAATTAGACTACGCAAAGGCCATTGCAGATGGGTTGCCAATTGGTTCTGGAGAAATTGAGAGTGCTCATCGATATGTCATACAAAAACGCTTAAAAATACCAGGAGCTTGGTGGAAAGAAGAAAATGCTGCGGATATGTTGGCATTGAGGATTAATAGGGCGAATCACAATTGGGAGCATTATTGGCAATCAAAGAAAGCGGCTTAATATGTTCAAGCTGAAAGAAAGGCATAAGTCTCACTTTTAATCACACCCTGTTAAAATAGTGCTCATTGATATGGTGAAGATCTGGATAATCTTGAGGTTTAACCTTAAAATCATATTCATCTCTCCAAATCTTGAAGATAAATTGGACAATCTCTGGGGAATTTTCATCCGTTGCCAGACGAATCAAAATATTACGATCCATGAGAATGATCTCCTCCACAAAGTTTTTTTAAAACATCCGTTAATTTTAAACTTAAGACATTATACATTTTAACGCGCTCTCTGATTTTTTTTAAAGTCGCTCCATCGCGCTTTTTGGATCCCTGAACACTTCTTGATTTCACAA
>CAIPFQ010000090.1 GCA_903864395.1 uncultured Chlamydiae bacterium
AAACTTCCTCAAAAGAGGTAGCCCCAAGGAGCCTTCCATCCACTTCTACCAAAAGATCATTCACTTTGATCTGTCCAGATCGATAGGCAGCCCCTCCTTCAATCAGCTCAGCAATCATGACGCCATCGATCCCCTCGGAAAGAATCACGCCAACCCCATCAAATCTCTTTTCTAAAGAAAGACGCATCTCATAAGCCTCTTCAGGACTAAAAAAAGCTGTATGGGTATCCAAACTTTTTGCCAACGATTTCACTACGCGCAAAGAAAAAAGGTGCTCCCCTCTCTCACCGATCGAGCCGCGCCCCCCAACCCTCCCAAAAAAATAATTCCCTTCAAAACGCCTTACCTTGCGCTCAAACAGCTCACAGACCCCTTTTTTCCTTTCCAAAGTATCAAGACGGCTGCGCCCCTGATGAAAAAGATAAAACCGAGCTAAGCGAGTCCGTTGACGATCCATGATCTCATACTCCGATTGAGGATACCGAGAAAAACTGCTCGAAGGGGAGGAGAAATCTTCCCGCGCCTCCGAAACCACCCGCTCTGCCACGAGCCCCCTCAGATTTTGTGCCCTTGCAATCGCCCGTTCAATCACACCGTTCAATTCAATAAAATCGGAATAGTCCCGTTTTTGCACCCGTTCCAAAATTTCCCCGACTTTTTTGTCGTTCATATTAAGATACGGCGCTACTTCAGACTCAAGAAGATAAGACTTTTCCCCATCGAAATTTTCAATATATATTTTCATTGACCTTCGAATGAGAGAAGGCTTTAGCTCCCTATTTTCGATATGAAGAAACAATAAACGATCCATAATGCGAGAGATGTCCCCCATCTTCAGAAGATCTTGCTGTAGAGCACTCGAAGGAACCCAAGCAATTAAAAGCACAAGAAGACAAAATAGTTTTTCGCGCATGGAACCCGTTAATAATAAGATTATAAAAAATTGAGAGACCTCAGAATAATAAAAGACCTAGGGAGTAGCGACAGGTTTCTAAACCCGCGGGCTCCCATGCAATCCTCAAGAGATCGTTCTTAGAATAAGAAGATCCTTCGAGTGCCCCTCGCAGGGCGTTGCATCATCGAACTTAGCGTCGAAACTTTGCTTTTTATTCCTCAATCTCTCAATTTATAAATTAAATCAAAACAAATAACTTTGTCAATTATATTAATTTAACAAAACTATTGTTGACTGTAATTATCTAATATAAACATAATAACAATAGAGCACGGATATCGCATCGGAAATTGGGTGAATAAAGACGAGCCCTGAGAATTTCTAAAATCTCCCCCTTGCACAAAAATAGCCTTTCAAGATATATTCCTGTCCTATCGTTATTATTCAAATTCAGGAGATTGGCGCTCATGCCGACATTCAACCAGCTCATTAAGTTTGGTCGCACACCGAAAAGCAGTCGACGCAAATCGCCCGCTTTGCAGCAATGCCCCCAAAGGCGCGGTGTCTGCCTTCAAGTAAAGACAAAAACGCCGAAAAAACCAAACTCAGCCCTCCGAAAAGTGGCTTGGGTTCGACTTTCTAACGGCCAAGAAGTCATTGCTTACATCCCTGGCGAGGGTCATAACCTCCAGGAACACAGTATCGTGCTCGTTCGAGGAGGCAGGGTTAAAGACCTTCCTGGCGTACGCTATCACATCGTCCGAGGAGCCCTCGACTGCGGAGCAGTGAAAGATCGAAAAAAATCACGCTCAAAGTACGGAGCGAAAAAACCTAAATAATTATTCAGTAATTCCAGGAAATTGTGAATCAATTTCCTTGCCGAAGGATCTTTCTCGCTAAAGCGAGAACGATCCTTGGGCAGGCTTTCGAAAGATAAGCCGGGTGAAGCAAACTAAGGAAACAATATGTCCAGAAGACGCCGAACCTTTAAAAAGCGCAATATTCCAGATCCGATCTACCATAGCGTTATCCTCGCTAAATTTATCAACAAGTTGATGATTGGCGGTAAAAAAGCAACGGCTTGCCGGATTGTTTACGGAGCTCTCGAAGATTTCGCGGGTCGAGTCAAGACTGACAGTCCCCTCGAAGCCTTTGAACAAGCCATTGAAAACGCAAAACCTTCTCTCGAAGTAAAAACTCGAAGGATTGGCGGCGCGAATTACCAAGTGCCCGTAGAAATTCCTGGAGACCGTCGCGTTGCGATGGCAATGCAATGGATCATCGCGAACTCTAGATCAAAGCCTGGAAAACCTATGGCTGAAAGTTTAGCGATCGAGCTTTCCGACTGCTTCCATAACCAAGGCGCTACGATTAAGAAGAAAGATGACACACACAGAATGGCCGAGGCAAACAGAGCCTTCGCTCACTATAAATGGTAGGCACTAATCATGGGTAAACGAGCAGACACTGACAAGCTAGAAAATGTCCGCAATATCGGAATTATGGCGCACATCGACGCGGGAAAAACCACAACGACTGAGCGTATTCTTTATTACTCTGGACGTTTGCATCGGATCGGAGAAGTTCATGAGGGCGCTGCCACCATGGACTTTATGGAACAAGAAAAAGAAAGAGGGATCACGATCACCTCTGCAGCGACCACCGTCTACTGGAAAGATTGCAAGATTAACATCATTGACACCCCTGGACACGTAGATTTTACAATCGAAGTGGAAAGATCCCTGCGCGTTCTCGATGGCGCTGTCGCCGTATTCGATGCGGTCGCAGGCGTTCAACCGCAATCTGAAACAGTTTGGCGCCAAGCAGAGCGCTATGGCGTGCCTCGCATCGCGTTCATCAATAAAATGGATCGTGTTGGAGCCGATTTCAATAACGCCGTCAAGACAATGCGGGAAAAACTCCATGCGAACGCAGTGCCTGTCCATTGTCCTATCGGCGCAGAATCTGACTTCAAAGGCATGGTAGACCTAGTTTCTATGAAAGCCTATCTTTTTCATGACGAGACTATGGGCGCGAAATATGATACCGAAGCAATCCCTGCCGATCTATTCGAAGAGTGCAAAGCGATGCGGCTGCATCTTTTAGAAGAGCTGGCGACGATCAATGAAGGGGACGACGAGTTCATGACAAAAGTCTTGGAATCACCAGATACGATTCCAGAAGAAGAAATTCATGCGGTCATTCGCAAAGGCGTCCTCCAAAACAAAATCAACCCCGTTCTTTGCGGAACAGCCTTTAAAAACAAAGGGGTGCAGCAGATTCTCGATGCGGTCGTTCGTTGGATGCCATCGCCTTTGGATCGCAATCATGGAATGATCAAGGCTCATAAAGTCGATTCAGATGAGTTTATAGACGTGCCCGTCGCCGATAGCAGCCCGCTCTCTGCTTTGGCCTTTAAAATTATGACAGATCCTTATGTCGGAAAGCTGACCTTTATTCGTATTTATAGCGGCACTCTGGCTAAGGGCAGCAGCTTAATCAATACGACGAAAGATAAAGACGAACGAGTTTCTCGTCTTCTAGAGATGCACGCAAATCAGCGCAAAGATCGCGATGAGTTTTTCACAGGGGATATTGCCGCCTGTATCGGGCTCAAGTATACGAGCACGGGAGATACTCTCTGCGCACCGTCAGCCCCTCTTCTTCTCGAAAAAATGAATTTTCCTGATCCTGTCATTTCAATGGCGATCGAGCCAAAATCAAAAGCGGATCGCGAAAAACTCGCAAAAGCGCTTGGAGCTCTTTCCGAAGAAGATCCAACGTTTCGCGTCATGACAAACGAAGAGACGGGGCAAACGATTATCATGGGGATGGGAGAGCTTCACCTAGAAATTCTCCGCGATAGGATGTTCCGAGAATTTGCTGTAGAAGCGAATGTCGGCAAACCTGAGGTGTCTTATAAAGAAACTATTTCTATTCCTGCAAGCACAGAGACAAAGTATGTAAAGCAAACAGGCGGTCGAGGGCAATATGCTCACGTATGTTTAGAAATCGAGCCGAACGAATCTGGAAAAGGCAATGAGGTCGTTAGCAAGATTGTCGGTGGCGTCATACCGAAAGAGTACATCACTCCTTGTATTAAAGGGATTGAAGAAGGGCTCCAAACGGGCGTTCTCGCAGGGTATCCTCTCATTGACATGAAGGTCGCTATTACGTATGGATCTTACCACGAAGTGGATTCAAACGAAATGGCGTTTAAGATTTGCGCTTCGATGGCGGTGAAAGAGGCTGCGCGTAAAGCGAAACCTGTCCTCCTAGAGCCAATCATGAAAGTGGTGACAACTGCGCCAGACTCTCATATTGGGGATGTCATTGGCGATTTGAACCGACGACGTGGTAAAATCTTAGGACAAGAGTCGATTAAGGGAATTATTGACGTAACAGCAGAAGTACCTCTGAGTGAAATGTTCGGTTATTCGACCATTCTCCGTTCAATGACATCAGGGCGTGGCACCTATACAATGGAGCCTAGCCACTTTGAACGCGTGCCTACAAAAATCCAAGAAGAAATTTGCAAAAAGTGAGATTATGTCAAAAGCACCCAGAAAAAAAATAAGAATCCGCCTTAAGGCATTTGATCAAAGAATTCTCGATAGATCTGTATTGGACATTGTCGAGACAGCAAAGCGCACTGGGGCTCGCGTTGTAGGCCCGATTCCGTTGCCTACAAAACGTGAGATCTTTACAGTTCTTCGTTCTCCGCACGTCGACCGAAAGTCTCGCGAACAGTTTGAAATGCGAACCCATGTTCGCGTTCTGGATCTCCTTGACCCTACGCCAGATACGATCGACAAGCTGAAAGTTCTTCCAATCGCTGCGGGCGTTGATATCAGGATTACAGCCTAAAAGAGAGATTGTCCTCTCTTGAGTTTTCTCAAGGAAGGACAAATTAAGGCGAAGAGCCTCCCTCTGTTGTCTGCATCTCATAGCTGTCAAAGATGTAAGGATAGGGGGAGGACTGTTTCACTCGTTTGGAAACAACTTTTCCATCTTTAATCAACACAAAGTAGTGTTTTTCTTCTGTATCGCGATCCCCTACCTTAAACCGTTCA
>CAIPFQ010000091.1 GCA_903864395.1 uncultured Chlamydiae bacterium
AAATAGGCTTTTTTGTTGTTGTTGTTTTTTTATGAGCCTTTTTTTTCATAAACAATCCCTCTTTTGCTTCTTTCTTTATTATGTTTGTTGTTTAATTATATTTTCAATATAAAAAGACGTATTTTTTATTATTATTTTTGTAGGTTCTGTAATATTTTTTAACCCGTTGATAATCAGTGTGATTTTTCTTTTTTTTTATTTAATTTTGTAAAAAATAAATGATGTGGTAAGGTGAAGCTTTCTTGAATTTAACACACCTAAAATTGGAGGTTTTTATGAAACAGACACTTATGACTTTAGCGATTGTTTTTGCTGCGACTGCGGCTTATTCGCTTCCATCAAGAGATGTTCAGCCAGGGACATCTGTGCCAACAACGGAAGAAGTTGTTGAGAGCACAGAAGTTTTAGTTGTTCCACAAAACCATATCAGAAGATAATCTTCTTTCTAGGCCCCCCCCCTCTAGAGGGGGGCTTTTCGATTACGACCAGACCAAGTTTGAAGAGGACTGATACTCAGTCACTCGTGTTTCAAAGAAGTTTTTCTCTTTTCCAAGATCAATGGTTTCACTCATCCAGGGAAATGGATTTTTTGATTTATAGATCGCTTTGAGTCCAATTCTCTCGCAGCGCCGATCGGCGATGTATTGCACATAGTTGCGAAACATGGGCGCCGTTAAGCCTAAAATGCCTCGAGGCAGGCAATCTTCTGCGTATTGAATTTCGAGCTCAACCGCTTGCTTAATTGTATCTACAATGTGCTGTTGGAACTTTGGCGTCCAGAACTCTGGGTTTTCTTCTTTGATCCCATTGATCAAATCGATCCCGAAGTTTAAGTGAATCGTTTCGTCGCGTAAAATATATTGAAACTGTTCCCCAACGCCGACCATTTTATTTTGGCGCAAAAAGGATAAGATCATGGCAAAGCCGCTGTAGAAAAAGAGTCCTTCCATGATGATGTAGTAGCCGATGAGATTTTCAAGGAATTTTTGTCCGCCCTCAAAGCTTGCCGTTGAAAAATGAGGGTCGAGAACCTCTTGCGTGAGGCGCATTTCAAACTTGTCTTTTTCATGGATCGAGTTGATTTCGTTGTACATGTTAAAAATTTCGCCGTGATCCAAGGTGAGCGATTCGACGATATGAAGAAACGCGTGCGTATGAATTGCTTCTTCAAAGCCTTGGCGCAAAAGGTATTGGCGCGCTTCAGGGTTGGTCACATGGCGGAAAATTGCGAGGACAATGTTGTTGCCCACCAAGCTTTCCGCTGTGGAGAAAAAGCCGAGGTTGCGCATGATGACGCGTCGTTCATCTTCAGTGAGTTTATCTGATTTCCATAGTTCGATATCTTTGCCCATGGGCACTTCATTGGGCATCCAATGATTGGCGCATCCATTGAGATAATGCTCCCATGCCCACTTGTATTTAAGGGGCATGAGTTGATTGACATCGACAGCGTGACAGTTAATCAGTCTTTTTTCGGTCACATTGACCCGTTTTTTTACATTTGACATCATGATTTTATCCTTTACTGGCAGCTTTCGCAGCCTTCCCCTAAATTACAAGATTGAATTGGCTCTGCATCGCGGATAACTTCCACGTTGCTCGAAGCTGATTTATTTTTCATCCAGCGCGGTTGAAGGGAGCGCTTGTTGATGTCGACCGTGGATTTCTCAATTTGAGTGGCTCCCAAGGTTCTCAAATAGTAGCAGGTTTTTAACCCTTTTTCCCAGGCTTGCATATACATTTGATGCAGTTTTTTTCCGCTTGGGCTTGCTAGATAAAGGTTGAGCGATTGTCCCATATCGATCCATTTTTGACGTCTCGCCGCACACTCTAAAATCCAATCTGGTTCGATTTCAAACGCCGTGAGAAAAATCCGTTTCACATCTTCAGGAATTCTTTCAATCTCTTGAATGGTTCCGTCGAAATATTTTAGATCGTCGATCATTTCATCATCCCAAAGGTTGATGGATTTAAGATGCTCTACAAGGTAAGGGTTGACGATGGTGAATTCTCCTGAGAGGTTTGATTTTACAAAAAGATGCTTGTAAATCGGTTCGTTCGCAGGGGTAGCTCCCGTGATGTTGCCAATGGTCGCGGTCGGCGCGATCGCCATAGTGTTGGAGTTGCGCATCCCATGCTGTTTGACAGAGTCTCGAACAACCTTCCAATTCATAGAGCTGGAGCGATCGAGATCGATCGGAAGATCCCTTTCTTTTTCTAAAAGGGCGATGGTGTCGATGGGCAAGAGTCCGCGATCCCATTTTGAGCCTTCATAGGTTGGATAGCGCCCTCTTTCTTTGGCTAGCTCAGAGGAGGCGAGGATCGCATAGTAAGAGATCATTTCCATGCTCTTGTCTGCGAAAGCGACGGCTTCATGGCTGGCGTAGCTCATTTTTTGGATATAAAGGGCGTCTTGGAATCCCATGAATCCTAAGCCGATGGGGCGATGGCGTAAGTTGGAGTTTTGCGCTTCGATCGTCGGATAGAAATTGATGTCGATCACGTTATCGAGCATGCGAATTGCTGTTCGCACTGTTTGGGCGATGAGTTTTTCATCGAGCCCTTTTTCCGTCGTGTGTTTGACGAGGTTGATCGAGCCGAGGTTGCAGACCGCTGTTTCGTCTTTGGATGAGTTGAGCAGAATCTCTGTGCAAAGATTTGAGGAGTGGACAACCCCTACGTGGTCTTGGGGCGAGCGGATGTTCGACGGATCTTTGAATGTGATCCAAGGGTGGCCTGTTTCAAAGAGCATACTAAGCATTTTGCGCCAAAGTTGGAGTGCTTCTATTTTTTTATGGAGTTTAATTTTTCCAAGTTCCGCTTGTGTTTCATAAAAAGCGTAGCGCTTTTCAAAAGCAGAACCATAAAGATCGTGCAGATCAGGCACATCGCTTGGGCTAAAGAGCGTCCAAGAGCCGCTTTCTCTCACGCGCTTCATAAATAAGTCAGGAATCCAGTTCGCTGTGTTCATGTCGTGGGTGCGCCGTCTTTCGTCGCCTGTGTTTTTGCGCAGCTCCAAAAAGTCTTCAATATCGAGATGCCAGGTTTCGAGATACGCGCACATGGCGCCTTTGCGCTTGCCCCCTTGATTGACCGCGACGGCGGTGTCATTGGCGACTTTGAGGAAGGGGATTACGCCTTGTGAAGTGCCATTTGTTCCTTTGATTTGAGCCCCTGTCGCGCGTACATTTGTCCAGTCGTTGCCGATGCCGCCTGCCCATTTCGAGAGCTGAGCGTCATCTGCCACGACCTTGAAAATATGGTGCAAATCATCCATGACCGTGGACAGATAGCATGAGCTGAGTTGAGAATGGAGTGTGCCGGAGTTGAATAAGGTGGGGGTGCTGGAGGTGAAATAGAATTGGGAAAGAATATTGTAAAATTCGATTGCCCACTTATTTTTCTTTTCTCCTTCATTTAATGAGAGCCCCATCGCTACGCGCATCCAAAAAATTTGGGGTGTTTCTAGCCGTTTTTGTTCGCTATGGATAAAGTAGCGATCGTACAGGGTTTGCAGGCCCAGATAATTAAACAGATCATCGCGCGATAGATCCATGGCAGCGCCGAGCTCATCGAGATCGAAGTCGAGAAGTTTTGGCGAGAGGCGATCGAGAGCGATGCCTGACTGAATATACTTTTTAAAGTAGCTTTTGTGTGTTTTAGCGAGAGTGGAGTCGGAGGCGGGAAGGCCCATTGTTTCTCTATAGATGATATCGAGCAGGAGGCGGGCGGCGACTTGTGAGTAGGCAGGCTCTTTTTCGATCTTTGATTTTGCGGCAAAAATATTTGCGAGATCAACTTCATGCTCCTTCATTCCTGGATAAAATTGGGTGATTGCCATTTCGAGAAGATCTTGGATCGAGACGCTAGGTTCTAGGTCGCGGCTTGCAAAAGAGAGTCTCGCTCGGAGCATGAGTTCATTGATGATCAGCTTTTCTTGGTCGGGGGTTGTGATCTCAAATTGACGCAAAGGGTTCTGGTTTTCTGGGACGATCGGTTCTTGGACGGCCTGTTTTTTCGTTTTTTCCGCGCGATACAAAATGTATTGCTTTGCGACATCGAAATATTTTTCCCCCATCAGCTCGCACTCGATCCGATCTTCCACCATGTCGATGGAGAGGGAATTTCCTTTTTTTGCGAGCTCTGCCATTTCGGCGACAATTGTTTTCGTGATGAGATTGACCGCGCTGACAGCGTCTTCTGGGGTTTGCTGTTCAATCTTTTGAGCGCGCCGAAACGCTTTTTCGATGGAGGAGGCGATGCGCATGGGGTTGAATCGAGTCGGGGTTGTTTTGTCTTTGCGATAAATTTTCAAGGCGAGGATCTCGCTTTCTCTCGTTGCTTTGCGACTGTCTCTGTAGATGATGTAGTCTCTTGCGACATCGTGGCAGTTATTTTTCATCAAAGTGACCTCGACCATGTCTTGGATGCCCTCGACAGTTAAAGAGGCCCCTTTAGCGGCCAGATGCAAAACTTGTTTCACGACGAGATCGGCGATCTGTTCGATTTTTTGTTGAAGGTCGGATTCTAGGGGCTGGGGCAGTGGAAGTTTTTTCGTATCTCGAAACGCAGCTTCTAGGGCGCGCAAAATTCTGTCGCGTCGAAAAGGGACGAGAGTTCCATTGCGTTTTACAACGGTGAAAGCGATCTCTTTGATTCCGAGACTCTTTTTATTCAATGAAGCGACTTGTGTTCCTTCTAAAAAGGAAGCCGTGGTGTCTTGGTTTTTTCTCATATATGCCCTTTTTTGTTTCAAATACCAGGTGTGGTATCGATCTTCGCTTGTTATATACTGTATATGGTGGTTTGGATTTGTGCGTCCACTAAAAAAATAGCGCAGATCGAATTATCCTGCAAGATGACTTTTTGCTTCCATAGAGAGTTTGGATGTGTTACGCTGAGGTGGATGAGACGAGTGTACTTAGTTCCGAATATTGTGACGGCGTTTGCCCTGTCTTGTGGCTTGTTTGTCATTTTTAAGATCAACATGTTGCCCCCAGGCAGTGGGGACTACAGGGTCGCCTTAGATTGCGCTCTGCTTCTTTTGGTCGCGGCGTTCGCTGATTTTCTCGATGGGGCCTTGGCGCGAGCGATCCATGCGGAGAGTGAGTTTGGCTTTGTGTTTGATTCTTTGGCGGATGCTGTCTCTTTTGGGGTGGCTCCCTCAGTGCTGTTGTTAAAAATGTTGTCTCTCGAACAGGGGACGTGGAGCTCTTTTCTTTTGGTGGGAGGCTCGATGATTTATTCGCTCTGTGGCGTCTTGCGTCTGGTGCGCTTTAGCGTGAAGGCGACGGAGGCGAAGGGGAATGCAGAGCTCTCGGCGGATCAAAAGAAACATTTCACGGGGTTGCCGATTCCAGCGGCGGCTGCGGCTGCGGTGTCGGTCAATCTTTTGTTTCTTTCGCCTTGGGCGCGCGAGTGGATGGATCTTTCGAAAGAAAATTTGGCGATTGTGCTTGCCTCTGCGATGGTTTTTTTGGGCTATTGCATGGTCTGTCGTCTAAAGTTTCCAAGTATGAAGATGCTTCATTTTCGGCTGCCCTCATTTCAGCTGGCTTTTTTCACCGTTCTTGCGGCCGTGTTTATTTTGTATGGGATTTTGTATTTTTTCGCGCTTGTTTTGACGCTTTTGTCTTGGGGCTATGTTTTGATGGCTCTGGTGTTGTCGATCCTCCGAAAAATTGCGGGGAAAAAGTCAAAAACTCTGGAAGATTTTGAGCCAGAGCCGGACGACGAGGTGCAGTGAATTATCTAAGAAGCCTCACTCGATAAGCATTTGCCCAAAGTCAATGATTTCTGAGAAAAATCCCTCTGAACGGAGACCCTCTTCGACGCCATTGACGTGAATGAGGACTGGGCGAATCGATAGATTTGAATCCATGTTGAGCCGCGAGATTTTCTGCTCTACTTCTTGAATAACTTCTTTTGATAGGGGATGTTTTGAAAATTTCACTTCGCAAAGATATAGCGTGCAAAAACGGGTCTGAATGAGATAGTCGATTTGACAGCCGCGCACGCGCTGTGTTGTTTTTTGAAAATAAGGCCCGTCTGCAAGGATATCGCCTGGATGAATTTTTAGAATTTGGTAGAGTCTTTTCCGGTTTTGAATCACAAGATTTTCAAATTGCAATCCCATGACGGTGTCCCATCCAGGATTTACGCCTAAAGATTGCTCTTGAAAAAAGCCCTGCAATATATTTTCCTGATTCGGGGCAATATATTTTAGATAAAAACGGATGTAATTATCGGAAATTCTGAATTGATTGAGTTTTGATTTTTTTGTCTTTTTAAGATCCCATGGATGAGAAGAGCGAATAAAACCTGCCGCACTCAAATCTTTTACATACTGACTGAGAGAGCCCCCTTTGGCGCAGCCAATCCCAGAGCAAATCTCTTCGAGAGATGCGTTGGGGGTTTGTCCTAGATATTCCAGAATTTTCCGATAGGTCCCATTGCGACTAGAAAAAAGGTCGTGAAAGATCTGATCGAATTCTCGGAAAAGAAACCCTTCAGGGGTAAAACAAGACTGGCGAATCCATTCCTCGGCAGGAATACTGGGGACGATGCTTTCTAAATAACGGGGGACACCCCCAGTAATCGAGAGCACTTTGAATTTTTCAAAAGCAGAGATTCGATTCGCGTATTTGCCCCAAAATTGATTGCATTCGAAAAGACTCAATTCTTCCAACGTTAACACAAGGTCAATGCG
>CAIPFQ010000092.1 GCA_903864395.1 uncultured Chlamydiae bacterium
AGCAAAATTACGAATCCCTTCAGCCAACTTTTCTGTCGCCATCGCGTCTTCGTTCAGGTGATAGCGAAAGGTCTTTTCATCACACAGCTCATGTTCTATCGGAAGAACCTTTCCAGTGTTTGGATGAAGTTTTCTAGAAATCTTTTCTTGCGACCCTTTGAGCTCTTCGAGCAAGGCAGGGGAAATTGTTAACAGATCACAGCCAGCAAGCTCCAAGATTTCTTCCTTGTTGCGAAAAGAGGCCCCCATAATCTCTGTTGTAACGCCACTCTTTTTGTAAAAATAATGGATCGCATTCACCGATTGCACCCCAGGATCTTTTTCGGGGGCATATCCTGAAACTCCTTCATGTTTTTTAAACCAATCTAAAATCCTTCCGACAAAAGGAGAGATCAAGGTGACTTTTGCGTCTATACAGGCTAGCGCTTGTAAAAGGCTAAAAAGCAAGGTCATATTGCAATGAATATTTTCTTTTTCAAGGATTTTTGCCGCTTGAATCCCTTCCCATGTGCTGGCAAGTTTAATCAAAATGCGCTTTCGATCGATGCCTGCCTCTTCGTATAAGGCGATCAAATGCCTTGCTCTCTCCACGCTCCCTGCAGAGTCAAACGATAGGCGCGCATCCACTTCTGTAGACACTCTGCCTGGAATCAGTTTTAAAATTTCGAGCCCAAAATTTACAAACACTTTGTCGAGCGCGTGCTGCAGAGGCTCTTTTTTTTGCTTCGCTCCGTAAATTTTTGCATCCTCGATCAAAGGCCTGTATTGAGGCTTTAAACTCGCAGCGAGAATTAACGAAGGGTTTGTTGTCGCATCCGTGGGATGGTATTGCTTAATAGCTTCAAAATCGCCTGTGTCAACGACAACAGTGGTCATTGTTTTTAATTGTTCTAATTGATTCATTGTGCCTTTTCTTCAAAAGGTTTAGCTGTATAGATCACGCGCAAAGTTCTCTCATCGACACGAGTTTCTAATTTAGAGATTCTTTCGCTAAGGCCTCTGATTTCTTGCTGTGTCAACGAGCCTCCTCTTTGCATCTCATCTCGGATCAACTGATCTCCTTTGTGCATCTCATCTCGGATCAACTGATCTCCTTTTTGCATTTCGTCTCGGATCAACTGATTCCCCTTGCGCATCTCCTCTTTGAGATCGTCGAATTTCTTATCTAATCGATTCCAAAGCTAACCCCCTCCAGCGAGGACAGAGAAGATTGTGCTCCCTATAATTGTAATAATTTCTATTAGATCCATGAGGCCTCCATTTTTTATGACTCAGTTTAATGAAGCTGAGAAATTTTTCCTATCTGTTTTTTTTATCCTGGACGAGCGAGAAAACCTGCTCCTTTAGGGGCAGGATGAAAGCTCGCCGTTTACAATATCCTGTTGCTAAATATCGCACATTCGCGATATCATGTTTCAAAATAGCCAAACAAGATTTGGTAAGCTATCTGAAAAGTGGGATCTGGTTTCTTGGTAAAATCCTCCAAGTGTAAAACACTGGAGGTTGACCAAGGGTTTGAAGGTAAGAGTGTGTTGAGTGCGTTAGAGCCTAACATGCATTGAATCCCAAAGTTTAGAGAAAAAAACCTTCAAAAATACGGCTCTCGGATGAGATAGCCTGGGTTGAAAAAGCCCTAGAAGACCTTGCTGTTGCAGAGTGCCCCTTAATCGGGAGAAGCCCTCTGCTTTAGCTGAGGGAGTCATCACGAGCGATGTTTACGTATGTACGCTGTCCGTTTTTCTTCCTCACACTTCATAAAATTTTTGAAATCTACCTCAATGGCTGTTAGCCTTGCGTGAAAATCCTTCGTTTCTTCACGCATTGCATCCATTTTTATGTCTAAGTGTCTGTAGTCATTTCTTGCCATCCATAGAAAAGAGCCGATTGTTAGGATCAGCAAGATGACAGTGAGCCCAATGCCAGCAAATCCAAGCATGATTTCGATCGGCATGTTTTTTCTCCTATCTTTTTTCTAACATTCTTTGCATCATTTGAATATATTTTTCCTCTAAAGAACACAGCCTTCCGTGAAAATCTTTCATTTCTTTATTAAAATCTTCTCGAAGACCTCTTATTTCCGTACTTAAGGTTCTTCGGTCCTCTCTGGATTCACGACGCTCTGCCTCAAATTCTTGTTTGAATTCACGACGCTCTTCTTCGAACGCTTGTTTGAATTCACGACGCTCTGCTTGGGATTCTCGTCGCTCTTCTCTCGTTTCATTCCGAATCCATAGTGCTGTCCCCAACGTAGCCCCTCCTA
>CAIPFQ010000093.1 GCA_903864395.1 uncultured Chlamydiae bacterium
GACACTACACAGACTTGAAATTTACATCAACCTTAGTACTAATGGATTGAGAAATCCTTATTTTCCAAGACAAATGAGCAGTATCATTGAGCTACTGTTAGTTACGTCTAATTAAGGAGTTTTTTTGTCTGCGAACTTGGGTTAACTGTAAGTCTGAAAGACTATCTTTCGCCCAAAACAGCTTCGAAATAATCAGATCTTCGGGAGACACTATCCAAATCTGCATATCACCGAACATCACTTGATTTCTTCGCCGAAATTCCGTTTCTCTGTAAATAGAATCCTTACGAATAATAAAATCTACCTTAAATACAGAAGTCTCATGAATGATGTTGAACAAACCTTCAATTTCAAGAGCTTCCAATATAGACGACTTATTAATATAAAAATCATTTTCAAAATATCGACAAAATTTTCCAACCTCAAATCTATCAATTTCAATGACGATATCAATATCACGAGTCATCCGAGGCGTTGCATAGAAGTTTGCAGCAAACGAACCTGTTAACATATAAGCCATGCCAGCCTGCTCCAACCGCTAGCAAATCATTTTTAATAACTCAAGCTCTTCAGACGTTTTAATTTCCAATAAACTTCAACTATGAAAGAACTCAATCACATCGCCATCTTGGACAATGTAATTGCGCCCCTCAGCGCGCGCGCGACCCATCTCTCTCGCACCCACGCGCCCCTTATAGCGAATCATATCCTCATAGGAAACTACTTCTGCCCGAATAAATCCCTTTTCGATATCGCTATGAATCTCCCCTGCGGCCTCGGCCGCCGTCGTTCCCTTCTTAATGGTCCACGCCCGCGTCTCAATCTCTCCTGTCGTAATGAATGTGATCAATCCCAAAAGAGAAAAAGCCTCTTTAATCAGACGATTCAATCCCGACTCCTTAAGACCTAAACTTTCTAAAAACTCTTTCGCGTCCTTTTCATCAAGACGAGAGATCTCTTCTTCAATTCGAGCGCAGATAGAAATCACGTAACTTCCCTCTTCTGCCGCAAATGCGCGCACGCGCTGGACAAGCGCATTATCTAACAAGGGAAGATCGTTTTCCCCAACGTTGCATACATAGAGAACTTTTTTGCGCGTCAAAAAAGGATAGAGACGCGCGATCCCCTCTTCTTCGGGAGAAAGCTGCAAAGAGCGCAGAGAAAGACTCTGATTGAGATGCGCGACTATTTTTTTCAAAAATTCTACTGTCGAGCTTAGCTCCTTTTTGCCCTTCGCCTGTTTTTCCATCCGAGTCAGCGAATTTTCCGCAACTTGGAGATCCGACAAAATTAATTCCAGAGAAATAACAGAAATATCATCGAGAGGATCCACGCGCCCTGCTACATGAATCACATCCGAATCTTCAAAACAGCGCACCACCTGGATAATCGCATCCGTTTCTCGAATATGCGTCAAAAATTGATTGCCCAGCCCCTCGCCCTTCGAGGCTCCCTTGACAAGGCCTGCGATATCGACAAATGTCACCATCGCATAATCGATTTTTTTGCTATGCGACAAGCTCGAGAGAGCGCGAAGCCTCGGATCATCGACGTGAACAATCCCGAGATTTGGATCAATCGTGCAAAAAGGATAGTTTTCAGAAGGAATCTGCTTGCGCGTCAAAGCATTAAAAAGAGTCGATTTGCCCACATTCGGCAATCCGACAATCCCACAGGATAAATTTTTTGTCATAAGCTTCTCTTCAGGGTTAAACTTAGGAACTGTAAAACAATAAAATGGTTCATTTTAGTATTTTACAGTCCCTGATATCATAATTAGAATCTTCCAAATTTGTTTGAGGAATACAATCTTCAAGGTAAAAAGAACCCGATCGCAGACGAACCAAAGAAGAAAGATGCGCACCACAGCCAAGGGTTTGACCCAAGTCATACGCTAAGGAACGAATATACGTGCCCTTCGAACAATCTACGACCATTTCAAGATAGGGGTATGTATATTGAACGCATGAAATAGCGAGCCGTACGGACACCGCGGGACGATCGACAACAATCCCCTTGCGCGCTAAATCATAGAGTTTTTGTCCGCCTTGTTTTTTCGCTGAAAACATCGGAGGCGTCTGCCATATTTCCCCCTGAAAAGAGGCAATAGCCGTTTCAACTTGAGAAAAGGAAGGCTCAAAGGCGCTGCGCGCAGTTTCTTGTCCATCAAGATCGTAAGTGTCTGTCGAGACGCCCAAGACCATAACAGCACGGTACTGTTTATCTGCGCCCAAAAATGTATTAGACAAACGGGTAAAATTGCGACCGATCAACATCACCATGACCCCCGTCGCAAAAGGATCTAGCGTGCCCGCATGACCGATTGTCCTTTCCTTCGTCAGTCGCCGCAATAGCGAAACAATGTGAAAGGAAGTAGATCCAACAGATTTATCGACAAGGATAAGACCTTCAAGACTCATGGTTCAATATTAGGGCGAGACCCTCTCTCTTTTTCAATGTCTGAGAGAATTTTCTGAATCTTCATGTGCTCTTCAATTGCTGTATCCAATTTAAAAATTAAATTTGGAAAATAGCGCAGCTTCACTTTGTGCGCTGCGTTCACAGCAACAAACCCCGCAGCTGTTTGTAAGGCCACTACAATTTTTTCTTTTTCTTCAAGAGACCCAATCAGGCTAATGTAAACCTTTGCGTGATGAAGATCTGCGGAGGTCTCCACCCGAGTGACAGAGACAAATGTATTCACATGAGGGTTTTGCACATCCCTTTGAATCACTTCGGAAATCACTTCTTTCAAAAGAGAATTAATGCGATTTAAACGATTTGGTTTCACAGATCCTGCTCGAGGTACGTAATTTCATAAGACTGGAGAATATCTCCTTCTTGAATATCGTTTTGTCCTTCCAACACGATCCCGCACTCGAACCCTTTCAAAACTTCTTTCACATCCTCTTTCATCCGTTTCAGAGAAGAAATTTTTCCTTTCCAAACAACTTCTTTGCCCCGTAGCTGACGAATGTGACTCTGCCGCTTAATCGTCCCTTCAGAAACCTGACAGCCCGCAATATTGCCCAAATGAGAGGATTTAAAGACCGCTTTCACAAGAGTAGAGCCTGTGTCTGTCTCTTGTTCTATTTTATCTAACAGAAGGCGCATCCGCTCTTTTACGTCATCCACAAGATGGTAAATCACATCTTGAGAAATAACAGGAATTCTCTTTTGCTTAATAATATCTTCGGCATGGCTTTCGATGCGAGTATGAAAACCCAAAATCGTCGCCTTTGCTGCGCTCGCTAATTCGATATCCGATTCAGAAATTTCCCCCACATCGGAATGAATCATTTCAAGACGCACTTTCTTCGACTGAATCTTAAGCAGAGAGTTTTTCAATGCCTCGAGGGAGCCTTGCACGTCTGCACGAAGAATTAACGGAAGAATTTTCATCTCCCCATTTTCTCGCTTCGCCATCATTTTTTCCATGCTGCTTTTTTTTGCTAGAGTCAATAAGTCGCGTGAATGACCCTCGACACGTGCCTCCGCGAGCTCTCTCGCTTCTTTTTCGTTCTTCACAACAATAAACTCGCTTCCCGCTAAGGCCAGCTCTGAAAGCCCCGTGATTTTTACAGGGGTTGAAGAAGAAGCTTCTTCTACAAAACGACCGTGATCATCTTGCATCGTCTTAATTCTTCCAGAAAAATGCCCATAAACAATCGCATCGCCTTTGCGCAAGGTTCCATTTTGCACAAGAACTGTAGCCACGGCACCCAACCCTTTATGCATTTCCGATTCCAGAACAGTGCCCCGAGCGCGCGCTGAAGGAGAAGCTCTTAGTTCTAAAATTTCTGCCTGCAAAGCGATCATCTCAAGAAGTTCATGAATTCCCTCTCCATTGACAGCAGAGCAACTCACAACAATCGTTGTCCCCCCCCAAGCCTCAGGAAGCAATTCGCGGTCAGCTAATTCTCGATACACCTTTTGCGCATCAAACCCACTCTTATCACACTTATTCAAAGCGACAAGGATTGGCACATTCGCTTCTCTAGCTTGCCGAATGGCTTCATCCGTCTGCATGCGAATCCCTTCATCCCCTGCAATCACAAGAATCACAATATCCGTCACATTGGCTCCACGAGAGCGCATTTCAGAAAAGGCCTCGTGTCCTGGCGTATCCAAAATAGCAATCTCGCCCGCCTTTGTCGTGACTTTGAAAGCACCAATATGCTGCGTAATCGCCCCCGCTTCGCTAGCGACTCGATTGGATTTGCGAATCGCATCAATCAAACTCGTTTTGCCGTGATCCACATGCCCCATAAAGGCAACAACAGGCGGACGAAGAAGAAGAAGCTCTGAAGAAATCGCTTCAATTTCCTGGCGAATTGAACGATCAGTGATCCTAATTCTCTGTTCTTCAGACGTGTCAATTTGAATATTGCAGTCGAACTCATGTCCTAAAAGCTGCACCACAGTTTCATCACTTAAACAATCATTCAATGTTAAGGTAACCCCCTGCATGAGCAGCTTCGCAATGAGCTGAGAAGCCTTTAACTTCATTTCTTGCGCCAGATCTTTAATCGTAATCGGAAGGCGGACAGATAAAGATTTGGGTCGAATGACCTCTTCCGAGCGCTGGCTGTGTTTCGGTTTAAAAGAGCGACGCTTGCGCCAAGCCTCATTATCTACATCGCGCAATCCCTGACGATCGCGGGCATCGAAAGTTCTCACCTCTTCCTTTTTCTTTAACCGAAGCTCCTTGGGAGCCTCTTTCGGCTTCAAAGAGGGCTGTGATGTTGGATGCAAAAATCCAGGAGCTCTAGAAACTGAAGCGACCAGACTCTCTTTTCCTGCGATTTGTTTAGACCCTTGAGCCCCTTCCACTGTCTGCCTTGACGTTGAAACAAGGGGCGGAGCCACAACTGAGGAGGGCTCGATAGAAGGAGGCAAAGAGGATTTCTCCTCTTTTTCTTTAAGAGAGGTCTCAGAAGGAAGCTCCAACGACGTTGTTTCTAATCTTGACTCCTCTTCTCTCGGTTCCTGCATCAACCGCGATTTTCTTTTCATTGCCAGCTCTGGCAAATCTTTTTCGCGTCCAGCAAGCGTCTTTTCTGCTTGTTTGACTGCGGAAGTTACAGAAGAGTCTTCCCGAAGACGAGTCACCCGTTTTTTTTGTTCCCCTTCTGGAGACACAGGAGAACTTTTTGTAGAGGGCACTGAAACAGCCTCTTTTTCTGGCAGCGTCGGGGCTTGTGCCTTCAAAGCACCTGCTATCTGTAAATTCTTAATATTTAACTTTAATTTACCCAAGGATCATCTCTTTCTTTTGCGCGTTTGCTCAACAATTTTATCAGCGAGATCATAGTAATTTACGCCAGGGACTTTCACAGCAATTTCTGCTGGGGTCGACTGCATAAATTTGCGAACAGTTTCATACCCCGCACCCACTAAACTTTCACCGACCAGACCACTTACGCCCTCGATTTTAAGACGCTCATCAAAAACAGGATCTGGACTTTCTGCGTATTCAGCCATTTGGACTGTTAAAATTTTATGATATTCCGTGATCTTTTGTACATCAATTTCCTTTCCAATCATCGCTCCAATCAAACGAGCGTTCATTCCTTTCTTTCCAATCACAATCGGATAGTCTTCGTCAGCGACTACAATCCAAATACGATCGTCATAAGTTTTGATTTTACGAATTTCCGCAGGAACAATGAGGTTCTGCAAGAGTTGCATCGGATCTTCCGAAAAAGGAACAACATCGATTTTTTCGTTATTCAGCTCCCGAAGAACGTTTTTAATCCGAGTCCCTCTAACGCCAACGCATGTTCCGACAGGATCTACTTTAGGATCAAATGAGCGCACCGCAATTTTTGTTCGGTATCCAGGATCGCGCATGATTTTTTCAATCACCACAGTCTTATCATGAAGCTCTGGCACTTCTTGAATAAAAAGCTGCGACACAAACTCTGGATGGCTTCTAGTTAAAATAACCTCAGCCCCTCCCATATCCGTATCGCGCACCTCTAATAAAAGCGCTTGAACCTTTTCTCCCGGATTATATCGCTCAGTCTTTGGATAATTGCGCTCAGGTAAAATAGCTTCCACCTTGCCAAGGTCAACGACGAGCGTTCTCCCTCGAATCAATCTCTTAATCGTCCCTGAAATGATCTCCCCCGCTCGATGTCTATATTCTTCATAAATAACATCGCGCTCAGCTCCTTTCAGCTTCTGCATAATCACTTGGCGGGCGGCTCCTGCTGCAATCCGCCCAAAGTCTTTCGGAGTAATGGAGAGTTCTAACCATTGCCCAATCTGGCAATCAGGCTCCATCACGCGAGCCTCTTCCAAAGAAATTTCTTCGACACTATTTAGAACCTTTTCCACGATCTTTTTCTGCGTAAAAACTTCAATCTCTCCTGTCTTCGCCTGAATCTCAACCGTGACTTTTTCTCCTAGACCTTTCACACTTTTTCTTGCCGCAGCACGAAGAGCTTCGCTAATCGCTGCAATAACGATTTCGCGCTTAATCCCCTTTTCACGCTCCAGGTATTCAAAGATAGCCAACAGATCTTTATTCATCCGAATCCTCTTCGTCATGATCCTTTGTTTTCTTCACGTCTTTTTTACGGCTTCGTTTGCCCTTAGGACTCACAACGATGTCATCGCGATTCAATTGATTCATCTCAATTAAATGCTCCTTCACAGAGAGAGCAAGCTTCTTGTGCTCTGGATCGAGTTTGATCACTTTGGCTGTAATCGGATCGCCTTTTTTCACGATATCTTCCACTTTTCCAAACGGCTGATCTGATAATTCTGTGACGTGAATGAGTGCCTCGATCCCGTTGTCCAACTGAACAAACGCACCGAACGCTGTCGTCTTTGTCACAACACCATGCACGAGAGAGCCCACAGGAAGATTCTTCTCAATAGATTCCCAAGGATTTAAACTCAACTGCTTAACGCCGAGAGTGATTTTTTTGCTCTCTTTGTCCACAGAAAGAATCACAGCCTCTACTTTATCCCCTTTTTTGAGAATCTCCGAAGGGTGAGACACTTTTTTAATCCAACTGAGATCGGAAATGTGAATCAATCCATCTACACCCGGCTCCAGCTCGACAAACGCACCATAATTCGTCAAATTTCTAATTTCCGCAACAACACTGCTTCCTACGGTATATTTTTTCTCAGCATCTTCCCAAGGGTTACGCTCCGTTTGCTTAATCCCAAGAGAGATCTTGCCTTCTTCTTTTTGAATGGAAAGAACAATCGCCTCTACTTCATCTCCTACGCGCACCGCTTCGCTTGGATCAGTGATGTTTTTTGTCCAAGACATTTCGGAAACATGAATCAAGCCTTCGATCCCAGGCTCAATTTCAATAAAAGCACCATAGGGAACCAAGTTCACAATTTTGCCGCGAACCCTTGTTCCAACAGGATATTTTTTCTCAATTTCTTCCCAAGGATTGCTTTCTTTTTGCTTCAAGCCAAGAGCTACACGACCCTTCTCTCTATCCACATGGAGAATCACTACAGCGATCTCTTGTCCTAAACGAACAACTTCGGAAGGGTGCTTAATGCGCTTCCAAGTCATGTCTGTGATATGCAGAAGCCCATCGATGCCATCGAGATCCAAAAACACGCCGAAATCAGTGATGTTTTTAACAACACCTACAAGAGAAGCCCCTTCTTGGATATGCTCAAGAAGCTCAGCTTTTCTAGAAACTCTTTCCTCTTCCAGAAGCTCTCGACGAGAAACCACAATATTTTTACGCTCAATATTGATTTTTAAAATTTTGAATTCATACGTGCGACCAATGAAATCATCCAAATTCTTAATGCGCTTATTGTCGATCTGAGACCCTGGCAAGAACGCTTCCATGCCAATGTCAATCATCAAGCCGCCCTTCACCTTGCGCATCACCGTGCCCTTAACAATGGAGCCTTCATGGCAATTTTTCACAATATATTCCCATTGACGGAATCTTCGCGCTTTTTCTCGAGATAGGACGATTTGACCATCCTCCCCTTCTGTTTGATCAAGGTAGATTTCCACATCGCCACCGAGAACGATTTCTCCAGGTTCGGTAAACTCAGACACAGGAACCAGTCCTTCAGACTTCAGACCTACATCGATCACAACATAATCTTTAGAAACCTCTACGATGCGCCCTTTTAAAACCTGTCCAGCGTTCAGTTGCGAAAGGGACGACCCTTCTCCATTTTTTTCGGTTCCATAGAGCAAATCGCGAAACTGCTTCGCTTCGTTTTCTTGAAAATCGACGTCATCGAGAATATTAGTAGTATTCCAATCATTAAGATGTTTTACAGAATGTTTATGGGACATGGGTTTTGGGTTTCTCCTGGTTTGGCTGAAGCTCTGATGTTTTTGGACACAAGGAATCAGCTGTCATTTAGACCTTAAGGCCGCATAATTTAAGCCACAAGGCTTTGGTATTCGCTTCCGAAACCCAGCGTTGCCACTGGGGAGGGAGGCGAATGTAGTTAAAGGGAGTAGGTTAGCAGTTTCTTACAATAACCGCAAGAGCGTCTTTTTCTCTCTTTTTCTCTCTCTCGATCAAAGCAAGCAAAGCGCACCTTCCCAAAAATGGACAAAATCGAGATTATACTCATTCCAATATACCAAACCATAACACAATGGGATTCAGCTATGTTAGTTTTAAAATTTGGAGGCGCCAGTGTCGCAGAACCAGAAAACTTCCTTAAAATTGCGGATCTCATTATAGAGAGAACTCAGACCTACAAAAAAATTGTTATTGTAGTGAGCGCTATGGGAAATACAACGGACAGACTTTTACAACTTGCCTATCGAGTAAACCCAACCCCCCATCCCAGGGAGCTAGACATGCTCGTCTCAACGGGAGAAAGGATCAGCATGGCACTTCTCGCTATGGCGCTTTCCGCAAAAGGTGTTCAGGCTGTAAGCTTTACAGGCAGCCAATCAGGAATCATCACAACAGAGTGCCACGCAGAGGCAAAAATTGTCGATGTTCGCCCAAAACGTCTCTTAGAAGTGTTAGAGAGAGGGCAAATTCCTATCGTTGCTGGGTTTCAAGGGGTGAGTCGAAGAGGAGAAATCACAACTCTTGGCAGAGGAGGATCAGATACAACTGCAGTCGCTGTTGCGATCGCCTTAAAAATTTCTGAAGTAGAGTTTTACAAGGATGTACCTGGCATTTTTGAAGAAGATCCAAAAAAAAATGCAAACGCAAAACACCTTCCAGAAATTTCTTATCAAGACGCTCTTTCCTTAGCCAAGGCGGGAGCCAAGGTCCTCCATCCAAGAGCCATTGCTCTTGCAGAAAAAAATCAGATTCAGTTGACCATCCGCTCTTTTCAAGAGTGTGGAGAAACGCGCATCGGCGCTAAAAACGAACAAAACAGACCCTTACAATTTGAAACGGAGGAAGGCTAGAGATGCTGACAGAACAACTAGAATTTGAATTTGAAGCTCCAGTCCTCGATGCGCAATACTACCGAGACGGAGCCCAGGATCTCATTCAAAAACTCGTGCCAGCGGATCTTCTAGCCTCCAGAAATTTTAAATCAGCCCCGCAAAGGGCCCGTTTTGCAGATCTTTTACCCCTTATCTCTTGGTCCGATCTTTCCAAAGCTCCCTGCACCCTTTCTGTTCTCCTTCTTTGTAAATATAGATTTAACGCTTGTAATTTTTTCTACGACATGGTCAGCCGTTGGCTTCTTCCCTCTAAACGGGTCAACGTCGAACTTTTTTTTGCCTCCGATGTCCGTCTTCCTCACCTCTCAGACGAAATCTTAAGCGTAGCGGAAATCGTTATTCATCTCAAAAGCACACAGGATGTGGAAGAGGTAAAGCGCAACTTGCGCACGACTGAAATAGAAATACGCTTAGGCGTGGTGTCAAATTACCATGCGCGTCGCATTCTCGAATTCAAAGGTCTATCGGAAGATGGGAAAACGGCCATGATTCAAGAAAAAATCAGCTCCTTAATCCAAAGCCACTCCAAAAATTTTGACCAAGGCATTTTTACACAAATGCAACAGTTTCTCGTCACATGCAGACCAGAGTTTAAAGAGGTGCGCGATTATCACCATATCAGCCGGATCATTTCCAATATTTATTCTCTAAGAAAAGTTTTAAAACAAAATATAGAATCCTTTAAAACAAAACGGCAACTCAGCGTAAAACTGCTTAAAACTCGATTAGAAGCGTCTAAAAATAGCCCAGAAAAACCGGTCTTAGGCGTTTTAATTGGGTTGAATTTTCTTCATGAGCAAGAAAAATTTGAAGCAGAACATCTTGCCTCCGCAATCAAAAAAATTCTCCCCTCAGTCGCCGTAGTCGTAGATTCTTCTTTTGCAGAAAAAGAAGGCGCCCTCCAACTTCTTTATCTCGAAATTGAAAAGAAGGGACGCGTTGATTTTATCTTAGAAGAAATAA